>JBOGEU010000156.1:0-8004 GCA_050741995.1 Acidimicrobiia bacterium
CCGTACCGCTGCTGGATCTCCGCCCACAGCGCGTCGTTCATCTCCCGGGCGGACGCGGACAGCGGGTCGACCGGCGCGATGACGACGGAATCCTCCACGATCACAGGATGCCAGTGCTCCCGAAGGCACCGGGCCGCAGCACGTTCCGGCGGCATCCGGCGTGGTGCGTTCCGGTGGTTGAGGTGCGAGGTTTCGAGACGCTCGCTTCGCTCGCTCCTCAACCCACATCTCCGCGAGCCGCGAAACCCCCGGAAGCCGCTGCCGGGCCTCAGCGGCCGCGTCAGAGCACGGCGTCGAGGAACCTCCGGGTCTCGGGGTGGCCGGCGCCGCTGAACATCTCCTCGGGCGTGCCCAGGTCGAGGATGGCGCCCTCGTGGAAGAAGGCCATCCGGTGGGCCACCTCGCGGGCGAAGCCCATCTCGTGGGTGACCACCATCATCGTCATCCCGTCGTCGACCAGGCCGCGCATGACGTCGAGCACTTCGCCGATCAGCTCGGGGTCGAGAGCGGAGGTGGGCTCGTCGAACAGCATCATGTCGGGGCTCATGGCCAGGGCGCGGGCGATGGCTACCCGCTGCTGCTGGCCGCCGGAAAGCCGGATCGGGTACTCATCGATCTTGTCGAGGAGATCGACCCGCTCCAGCACACGGCGGGCGACCTCCACAGCCTCCGGCTCGGAGCGCTTGAGGACCTTGACCTGGGCGATCGTCAGATTTCCGAGGACGTCGAGATGAGGGAAGAGGTTGAAAGACTGGAACACCATGCCGATCCGGGTTCGCAGCCGGTCGACGTCGGCGTCGGGGTCGGTGATGTCCTCGCCCTCGATCAAGATTCTCCCTGAGGTCGGCTCCTCGAGGCAATTGACGCAGCGAAGCAGGGTGGACTTTCCCGACCCTGAAGGCCCGATGACACACACCACCTCGCCTTCGGCGACCTCGAAGTCGATGCCCTTGAGCACTTCGAGGGCTCCAAAGTACTTGTGGAGGTCGATGATCTGGATTGCAGCCGTCATCGCGCTTTGGCCGTCTCCTTCTCCAGCCTGCGAACCAACGAGGTGAGGGGCAGGGTGATCAGCAGGTAGACGATGGCGGCGACGGTGAGCGGTGTCGCATTCTGGGTGGTCTGCATGAAATCCCTGGCGAATTTGGTCAGCTCTTTGGTCATCGGAGTCGTCCCAAGGACGAAGAGCAGAGATGTGTCCTTGATCAGGAGGACGAATTCATTGGTGAGGGGCGGGATGATGATCCGGAAGGCTTGGGGGAGGACGATCGAGATAAGGGCGCGCGAGGAGGTCATCCCCAGCGAGCGCGCCGCCTCGCTCTGGCCTCGGGGGACGGCCTGGACCCCGGCCCGGATCGTCTCCGCCATGTAGGCCGCCGCCACCACCCCCAGGGCGACGGAGCCGGTCACCAGTGTGCCGCCGGGAAGCCGGAACCCGTCGAAGGCGATCGGGAGCCCGAAGCCGAAGAGGATGATGGTGATCAAGGCAGGGAGGCCACGGAAGAGCTCGATGTAGGCGGTGGCAAACCATCGGTAGGGCTTGATCGTCGACAGCTTCATCAGAGCAAGGATCAGAGCCAGGACGAGGCCGATGGCGAACGACCCGGCGGTGTAGATCAGTGTGTTGCGTGCCGCGATCGCCAGCACCTGCGGCAACATCTCGACCATGACGTCGACCTGGAAGAAGGACCGCCGGATGCGGGCCCAGTCGGCCACGAACACGGACACGACCACGGCAGCCGCGAAAACGCCATACATGACGCCGCGGAACAGGCGGCGACGTTGTCTCGGTTTCAAGGCCACGATCGAGGGGCGACCCTAGTGGTCGCCCCTCGTTGATCGATGTGACGGCCTAGCTGAACCAGTCGGCGTAGATGTCGTCGTAGGTGCCGTCGTCCCGGAACTTGGCGAGGGAGGCATTGACTGCCTCCAGAATGGGCTCGGCGCCCTCTTCCTTCACCGCGAATCCGTACTCCTCATCGGTCGGATAGGTCTCGACGATGGTGACCCCCTCGTTGTTGAGCGCATAGTCGGCATTGGG
Organism: Acidimicrobiia bacterium; assembly: GCA_050741995.1. Taxonomy (GTDB): domain Bacteria; phylum Actinomycetota; class Acidimicrobiia; order Spongiisociales; family ZC4RG35; genus JARDZU01. Next base: position 2,042 of record JBOGEU010000156.1, read on the forward strand.
GACGATGTCCTGGAGGGCGCCCTGGACGGTGCCTGCCTCCAGAGCGAGGAAGATGTCGCCGGGATTCTCGAAGGAGACGATCTCGACGTCGTCGCCCGCGTTCTCCTGGGCATACATCTCTCCCGTGGTCCCACTCTGGACCGCGATCGAGCTGCCGCCGAAGTCGGCCAGCGCAGTCAGACCCGACTCGTCGCTGGCCAGCAGCGATTGATCGGCGGTGAAGTAAGGATCGGAGAAGTCGATGCTCTCCTCCCGCTCCTCGGTGATCGTGATCGAGGCGGCGGCAACGTCACAGTCGCCGGCCTCCATCGCCAACCCGGAGGTGATCGGGTCGAATCCGGTGTTGTTCACCGCCAGCTCGAGACCGAGGTCATCGGCGATGGCTCGCATCAACTCGATGTCGAAGCCGGTGTACCCGGCTTCCGCTTCGGCATCCTCCATCTCCATCGGCGGATAGGGAGCGTCGGTACAGACGGTGAGAGTTCCGTCGGTGACCAATTCGAGGTCGCCGCCGTCTCCGCCGGTGTCCCCACCGTCGCCACACGCCGCAAGCACGAGGGCCAGGGCGGCCAAGGTGGCCACCAGCCCGGATGTCTTTTTCATCTTTCTTCCTCCATCGGATCAGCCCGGAACGGTCCCGGAAGTGTTCTCAAGGGTAATGGCCCCGTGATCCGCGAGAATTCGAATGTGGGCACGAAGCAAGGGGCCAATCGGGACTATTGGCTGCTCTGGTCCGGGTGAGCCTTGTCGAACCTGGGCGATGGCATCCGTCTCACCGCCCTGCCCCTGCTCGCCGCCACCCTGACCCGCGACCCCTTCGCGGTGAGCGGTGTGCTCGCCGCCACCACCGCCCCCTGGATCGTGTTCGGGCCGATCGGGGGCTCGATCGTCGATCGGGTGGACAGGAGGCTGTTGATGACGATCGGGCAAGTGGTACGGGCCCTGGTCGTTGCCGGGCTGGCAGTCCTCATCGCCACCGACACGGTCGCCATGCTGCATCTCTACATCGTCGGAGTCGTGATCGGCACCGGCGAGATCCTGGTCGACACCTCCTCGCAAGCGGCCATTCCGCTCCTCGCCGGCAATCTCCAGTTGGAGACGGCCAACAGCCGTCTGATCGCCGCCGAGTTCCTGCTCAACGATCTGGCCGGCGGCCCGGTCGGGGCCTTTCTCTTCGCCCTGGCTGCGTTCGTCCCCTTCGGCGTCGACGCCACCACCTTCATCGTCGGTGGGCTCCTGGTCGCGGTCATCCGGGCCCCGATGCAGGACGAGCGCCGGACAGGGCTCCAGACCATTCGCTCCGATATCGCCGAAGGGCTCCACTTCGTCCTGCATCACGCATTCCTACGAGGGCTGGCGATCGCAGTAGCCGTCGCCAACTTCAGCCTCGGTGCCGGCAGCGCCATCCTGGTCCTCCTCGCCATCGAGGAGCTCGGCGTCTCCGAAGCCGGGTACGGGCTCATGGTGGGAGCGGGTGCCGTCGGCGGGGTGCTAGGAGCTCTCATCTCGTCTGCTGTCGCCCGGCGCATAGGCCGGCGATGGACGATGACGATCGGGACCGCAGTGGTGGCCATCGGTCAGCTCGTCGTCGGTCTCGCCCCCAATGGTGTCATCGCCGCCATTGGGCTCACATTCGGACTGTTCGGAGTCACCCTCTTCACCGTGGTGGGCCGGACCTTGCGCCAGGCGCTGACACCCGACCGGCTCCTGGGCCGGGTGGTGGCTTCTTTCCGGCTCATCGGGATCGGCGCCCTGCCCTTCGGCGCTCTCTTCGGTGGATGGGTGGCCCGCGCCGCCGGTCTCCGCGCCCCCTACCTCATCGGCACCGCCCTCTTCGCGACCGCCGCGGTCCTCGTCTACCGCGTCTCCACGGAGGAGCGGATGGCTACCTGAGGTACGTGGCGCCAAATATGGCGCCACGCAGACAGAGAAAGCGACACCGCCTTACGGTGTCGCTTTCTCTGTTCCCATAGCGCCGTATACGGCGCTATGTACCTCAGGTAAGCACAGCCATCACCCTGGACACCACTGAGTCGGGGTCGAGGCCGACCGAGTGGGCGATATCGGAGGGGGCGCCGAACGGGAGGAAATGGTCGGGGACACCGAGACAGGTGATCTCCTTGACCAGACCCGCCCCGGCAAAAGCCTCCATGACCGCCGCCCCGAATCCGCCCGCCACGACGTTGTCCTCCAGGGTGACGACACGCCTCGCCGGCGCCGCCCACTCCAGGATGCGGGGGTCGAGCGGTTTCACCCACCGGGCGTTGACCACACCCACAGAGAGACCCTTGGTCCCGAGGTCCACGGCCGCCTTCTCCGCAGTCTCCACCATCCGCCCCGCGGCGATCAAGAGCACGTCCGTGCCCTCGGAGAGGAGCTGTGCCTCCCCCACGGGCAGGGCATTCACCGGGATCGCCGGGACCGACACCGCGGCACCCTTGGGGTAGCGGATCGCGATCGGGCCGTCGTGGTCGACGGCGGTCTCGATCATGGCGCAGAGCTCGGTGGCGTCGGCGGGAACCCCGACCACCATGTTGGGGATCATCCGCAGATAGGAGATGTCGAAGACCCCATGGTGTGACGGCCCGTCGGGGCCGGTGATGCCGGCGCGATCGATGAGGAAGGTGACAGGGAGATTGTGCAGTGCGACGTCGTCGACGATCTGGTCGAAGGCTCGCTGCAGGAAGGCCGAGTAGATGGCCACCACCGGGTGCTTCCCGGCCATGGCCATCCCGGCGGCCAGGGTCACCGCGTGCTGCTCGGCGATCCCGGTGTCGAAGACGCGATCCGGAAAACGCTGCCACATCGGCATCAGACCGGCGGTGGTCACCATCGCGGCCGAGATCCCGACCAGGTCGGGTCGTCTCATCGCGGCCTCAGCCACCGCCCTCCCGGCGACGTCGGTGAGCTTGAGCTCGTGCTTGTGCTCCTTGCCGGTGGCCAGGTCGAACGATCCGACACCATGCAGTTTCTCCAGCTCGTCCTCGATCGCGGGCTGGTACCCGTTGCCCTTCTCGGTCACGACATGGACCACTACCGGCCGGTCGTACCTCTTCGCGGCTCGGAAGGTCTCTTCGAGCATCTCGATGTCGTGACCGTCGATCCGGCCGGTGTACTTGAGATCGAGGGCGTCGAACACGGTGAACGGCTCCAAGACCTGCTTGACCGCATCCTTCAGCCGGCCGGCCAACTCGTCGGCGGTCTCCCCGACCAGGGGCAGACCTCGCAGCATCCGGCCCAGGATGTTCTTGGTCTTCTCGTATCGAGGGTCGAAGCGGTAGTGGGCGAGACTGGCCAGGGCCGCCAGACCGCCCACCGTCGGGGCGTAGGACCGCCCGTTGTCATTGAGCACGACGATGAGCCGCTTCGGCCGGGTGACCGCGATGTGGTTGAGAGCCTCATAGGCCATGCCTCCGGTGAGGGCCCCGTCGCCGATGATGGCGACCGTGTAACCGGGGTAGTCGGCCAGAGCGTGTCCCAGGGCGTAAGAGAGCGAGGTGGAGGCATGGCTGTTCTCGACGAAGTCGTGCTCGGACTCTTCCCGGCTCGGGTACCCGGAAAGACCCCCGGTGTGACGCAGCCTGTCGAAGTCGCCCATCCGACCGGTGATCAGCTTGTGCACATAAGCCTGATGACCGACGTCCCAGATGAAGCGGTCGGTGGGAGACTCGAAGACACGATGGAGGGCCAGGGTCAGCTCGACGACGCCAAGGTTCGGCGAGAGATGCCCACCGGTCTTGGAGACCTTGTCGAGGATGAAGGCGCGTATCTCCTCGGCGAGCGTCTCGAGCTCTTCCTTGCTCAATCCACGCAGGTCGGCTGGGCTCGCGATTGATTCGAGAATCGACATGATGAAAGCCCGCCCAGGCTAGTTCGATGCCGCTGCTTCCACTTGTAGAACCGGTAGACGCACCGTGAAGGTGGCCCCGGCGCCGAGCTCGCTCTCGACGCCGACGCTGCCCCCGTGGCTGTCGACGATGTGCTTGACGATGGCGAGACCCAATCCGGTCCCCCCCGTCGCCCGGGCTCGAGCCGAGTCCACCCGGTAGAACCGCTCGAACACGCGACCCAGGTCACGAGTAGGGATCCCGTCTCCGGTGTCGAAGACCACCAGCACTGCCTCGCCGTTCTCGGCAATGAGCTTGGCGCCGATGATTCCACCATTGCCGGTGTACCGGACAGCGTTGTCGAGCAGATTGCGGACGGCAATGCCCAGGTCGCGCCGGCTTCCCGCGACCTGAACCGGCTCGAGATCGGCCATGACGCTCAGCCCCTTGCCCTCTGCCGAGGCGCGAGCCCGCTTCAACTCTTCACGCACCAGATGATCGAGGCTGAGCGGGATCATCTCCGGCCGGTCGCGCTCGAGTCGGGACAGGTCGAGGAGGTCCACCACCAGCCGATCGAGTTGGTGGGCCGAGTCCTCGATCTGCCGGGCGAAGCGGATCGCCGACGCATCACCACGCTCAACGGCGAGTCGGAGGGCTTCCGAGGAGGCGACGATCGCCGAGACCGGGGTCTTCAGCTCATGCGATGCGTTGGCGACGAAATCGCGGCGCACCGATGCCGAACGCTCCCGCTCCGTCACGTCGACGATCACGAGCAGGACGCGATGATTCTCGGCGAACGGGGTCGCTATCGCCCGCAACGACCGGGCCGGCTTCCCGTGCTCGGCGATGACAGAGGTCGGCTTACGAAGCCTACGGCACTCTTCCACCACTCCCTGGAACGCGAAGGGAACCAGAGCGGACAGAGTCTGGGGCACCGCACCGAGCAAATCGTGCGCAGACGGGTTGGCGTAGGCCACGAGATCGTCGTCGCCGAACAGGATCGTGCCCTGGGGCAAGGCGCCGAGAACGACCTCCAGAGTCGCCGACGCCCGCTCCGAGTCGAGGAGACGGGCCCTGCTCTCGGCATCGAGGCTCCTGATCGCCGCTCCCAACTGATCGATCTCCTCGAGGTTCGAGCGGTCGACCGGACCTCCACCCGTGCCCTCGGCCAGGGCGAGTGTCTGTCTGGTCAGCTCGGCGACGGGTGCCGACAACCGTCTCGCCAGCCAGGCCACGACGGCGAGGCCGACGACCCCGGTCGCCACCGAGATCAGGATGATGGAGCTGCGGAATGGCCAGGTGTCGCGGGCCAGGTCACGAGCGGCCACCGAGACCCGGAGCACCAGATCGTCGGTGGGGACCGCGACGTAGAGCTGCTCGAACCCCGTGGTCTCGCTCAACCTGGTGTCACGCCCGATCTCACCACCCAGTGCCGACATCACCTCGGGTCGATCGGCGTGGTTCTCCATCAGCGAGGGGTCGCTGTGTGAGTCGGCGACCACTGTTCCGGTCGGATCGATCACCGTGTAGCGGTAACCACTGGCGGCCGCCGCCTCGTCGATCCAGGGCCCCAGCGAGTCCTCACCCCCGGGCATGCCGGCGGCCGAGATCCGCGCCGCAGTCTCGAGATGGTCGAGCAGCCGCTCGGTGAACGCACTTTCCACCGAGCGATCGACGAACCAACCCATGGCACCGATCAGGGCGATGTAGGCGACGGCGAAGTAGAGAAGGAACTGAACGACGAGGGGGGTTCGGCGCGACCCTCTAGAGCTCATCGAGGAACTTGTAGCCGAGACCTCGCATGGTGACGATGAACTTCGGATGGGAAGGGTCGGGCTCGAGCTTCTGACGGAGGCGTTTGATATGGACGTCGAGCGTCTTGGTGTCACCGAAGTAACCGGGCCCCCACACCTCGTCGATGAGCGTGTGCCGGGCGGAGAGACGGTTCTTGCGACGCATCAACGACTCGAGCTGCTCGAACTCCTTGGGACGGAGCTCCGCCACCTCCCCATCGACACGGACCTCATGGGCGTCGATGTCGAGCTCGATCGGCCCCCCGCGGAGCACCTCGTTGGACTCGGCGAGCACACCCGACTTGGCCGCCCTCCTCAGCTGGGCCCTGATCCTGGCCACCAG
>JBOGEU010000157.1:0-2576 GCA_050741995.1 Acidimicrobiia bacterium
CCCCGTGCTTCCCGTTCGTCGATCCGGCACGTTGACCCCAAGCCCGGAGACGAAAGGAAGTGACATGTCTCAGGAGAACAAGGAATTGGTCCGCAGCTGGTTCGAGGCCGTCAGCCGGCACGACATCGACGCGGTCGCCGAGATGGTGGCCACCGACGTGGTCAACAACAGCTCCACCAATCAGGGTCGCGAAGGGACTCGGGCCGAGCTCGCCTACTGGTTTGCGGCATTCCCCGATGCGTCGGTGGCTGTCGAAGATCTGATCGCCGAGGGCGATCGTGTGGTGGCCAGGCTGATCACGACCGGAACCCATCAAGGCGAGTTCATGGGTGCACCGCCGACCGGGACGCAGGTCTCGTTTCAGGAGATCGACATCTTCCGCATCGAGAACGACGAGATCGCCGAGACGTGGGCGGCGCCCGATGTGTTTGCCCTGCTCACCCAACTCGGCATGCTGCCCACCGAAGAGCATGCCGGCTGACACCACGCCGGCGGGCCGTCTACGGAGACATCGGGGAGCCGGACTCGAGGCGTAGCGCGTAGGCCGCCGCCTCGGTTCGGCTCCTCAGATTCAGCTTCATCAGCACGTTGCTCACATGATTGCCAGCAGTCTTGGTACTGATGTACAGGCGTTGCGCGATCTCGTAGTTGGTGAGCCCTTCCGAGAGCAAACCCAACACCTCGGTCTCCCTCTTCGTGAGCACCCCGACCCGTTTCGGACCGACCCTGCCCCGGCCCCCCATGTCTCGGAGCAATGCGTCGGCCCTGTCCGCCGGGCGAAGTGCGCCCGCCTTTTCGAAGACTACGGACGCATTGCGGACCTCGGCCATCGCCGGCTCGACTTGTCCCATCGCGGCGAGGGCCGCCCCCAAATCCAAACGGGCATGCGATGCCTCCATACGCATATGGAGGCGGTCGAAACGCTCGGCGGCTGCGGAGAGAGCAGTGACCGCGGCGTCGGCGTCGCCCTGTGCCATCGAGACTCGTCCCTGGGCGAGTTCGCCTTGGGCCAGATTGCGGTCATCGCCCGTGCCCTGAGCCACGGTCTCGATCTGCGCAGCCGACCTGGCGGCGCCATCGATGTCGCCGCGCCGAATCTGGACCACGACCAACATCGCAAGGAAGGGCACGGCGCCCACCGAATCGGCCCCCAACTTCTGGAGTCGGCGGTGGAGGACCGAAGCGGCCGGAGCCAACTCTCCCCGCTCCAGATGCAGATTGACCACGGGCCGGACTGCCTCGGGCCGGTTCTCGATGCCGACGAGAAGTCTTTCCGCCTCCTCGAACCGTCCCTGGGTCACCCTCAAGTCGGCCAATCGGGCTCGTGGGTCGACGCATCTGGCCTGATGACCGCCCTTTTCCAGGCCATCGATGGTCCAGATCAGCCACTTCTCTGCCGATGCGAGGTCGCCGCGGGCGGCGAGCACACCGCCGCAGCACGATCCGCAGAACGACAACAACCGCGCATGCGGGCGCAGTTCAAGGAACCGCTCGGCGACATGGCCCCACTGCTCGAGGCGTCTTTCGTCGAGGGCCGTCTCACAAGCGGCCACCATGTCACAACAAGTCTCGGCGAATGTCTCGGGTTGGTCCGCCTCACCGGCGGCAGCGGCCGCCATTGCCTCGTCCAACCTCCCCATTCCCTCGTCGACTCGCCCGGACCGGACCAATGCCAGGCCCGACTTGGCCAAAGCCCTGATCTCCAGCTCCGCATCGGAGTGCTCCCTGACGACGCGCAGCGCCTCGTCGGCGTGGACAGCCATCCGCACCGGATCGCTTTCCAGCCCGCTCCGAGCCAGGGCCAACCATCCCTGCTCCGACGACGATGTTCCTTCCAGGAGGCGCTCTGTCCGACTGAGCCAACCCCCGGCGACCGCCTCGTGGCCGGGCGTGGCCGCGTGTTCCAACGACAACCAGAGGGCCACCCGGGCCGCCTCGCCCACAAGGCCGGCCTTGCGGTATTCCGCGTACGCCCGCGCCCTGGTCGCGAGGGCCTCGTCGGTCTCTCCCATCCACCACAACGCTCGCCCCAAACCGTCCAGAGCCTGAGGTGTCGCCGATTCTGCCAACGACGCCTCGAACGCATCCCTGGCCTCGGCCCACCGGGCAGATCGAAGCGCCGCCTCTCCCACTTCGATCTGATCCGACCCCGACCACAGACTCGTCATTATTCGGGGCCCGACGGCACCGGGCTCGGGTGCTCGAGAATCGCGATCAAGACGAGCGCGGCCGCGGCCAGGGCGATCACCAGCGCCCCTCTCACCTCCAACGCCACCGCGGCCACGGAGAAGACAACCGCCGTCGCCAGCACCGTGATCCGGGCCCTGAGCAGGAATCGGCCGGCCATCCAGGTCAGCAACGCCACTCCGCCTACGTAGCCCACCGTCCCGAACACGAGCGATGCGGCGGCCGGCGCGGAGAATGCCTCCCCGGCGTGGGCGATGGACGTCTCCAGGGCAGCGGCCACTCCGACCACGCCGATCACCAACAGGAAGTGGGCATAGCTGTAGGCGTTGCGGATCATGTCGATGCTGCCCGAAGCCTCGGCCCGTTGCTCGAGCCATGCCTTGAACCAT
>JBOGEU010000158.1:0-1522 GCA_050741995.1 Acidimicrobiia bacterium
CCCCAATTCTCGGCATGATCCATGAGATCGAGCACCCGATCCAGGTTGTGGGTGCCCATGACGACGTCGACCCAAGGAGCTCGCTCCCTGATCAGGTCACGGTCCTTCTGGGCAGCGCAGCCGCCGACGACCAGCAGCATGGCCGGATTGACGTCCTTGACCGCCTTGAGCTGGCCGAGATTGCCATACATGCGATTGTCGGCGTTCTCACGGATGGTGCAGGTGTTGATGTACACCACGTCGGCATCTTCGAACCCGTTGGCCGGGACCATGCCGTCGACATCGAACAGCCCGGCAATCCGCTCCGAGTCGTGCTCATTCATCTGACAACCGAAGGTGCGGATGAAATAGCGCTGCCCGACCCGTGTCGGCAGGCGCCGGGCGGGCTGGCGCAGGGTCGGATTCGGAAGCAGCACGGCCTGGGTCATGTCCTGATCTCAGCGGGCGAAGTCGGTCGCCCGAAACTCCCGGATCACGGTGACTTGGATCTGACCCGGGTACTGAAGGTCCTCTTCGAGTTTACGGGCGATCCTGCGCGAAAGCTCCCTGGCGTCCATGTCGGAGACATTCCCCGGGTCGACGACCACCCGCACCTCGCGGCCGGCCTGGAGGGCGAACACGTGATCCACGCCCGGAAACTCCATGGCCAGGGTCTCCAACCGCTCCAGACGCTTCACATAGCCTTCGAGGGTCTCCCTCCTCGCCCCGGGGCGCGCCGCCGAGACGGCGTCCGCCGCCTGGACGATCACAGCGAGAATGGTCCTCGGCTCCACCTCGTTGTGATGGGCCTCGATGCCATGGACCACCGCCGGGTCCTCGTCGAAGCGGCGGGCGATCTCGGCGCCGATCAGGGCATGTGAGCCCTCGACCTCGTGGGTCACTGCCTTCCCGATGTCGTGGAGCAGCGCTGCCCGCTTCACCGGAGCCGGGTCGATCCCCAGCTCGGACGCCAGCATCGAGGCGATGTGGGCCGTCTCCACCAGGTGGTTGAGGACGTTCTGCCCATACGAGGTCCGGTACTTGAGCCGGCCCATGAGGGTCACGATCTCGGAGTGCATGCGGGACACCCCGGCCTCGACCATGGCCCACTCCCCCGCATCGCGCACGCTCTGCTCGACTTCGTCGCGGGCCTTGGCGTAGGCCTCCTCGATCGAGGCCGGGTGTATGCGCCCATCGGCGACCAATCTCTCCAATGTGATCCGTGCCACCTCGCGGCGCACCGGGTCGAACGACGAGACCGACACCGCCTCCGGGGTGTCGTCGACGATCAGGCTGGTGCCGGTGACCGATTCCAGATGGCGGATGTTGCGCCCCTCACGACCGATGATCCGGCCTTTCATGTCGTCCGAGGGGAGCTGGATGACCGACACGGTGGTCTCGGTCACCACCTCGGACGCGAGTCGTTGGATTGCGGTGGCCAGGATCCTGCGGGCGCGCCGATCGGCCTCTTCCCGAGCCTTGATCTCGAGATCGCGGACCACGATCATCGCCTCGCGCCGCGCCTCGTCTTCCACCTGAGCCA
>JBOGEU010000159.1:0-3147 GCA_050741995.1 Acidimicrobiia bacterium
ACTCCCGACGCGGCCGCCACGAAGATGAACGAGTCGATGAGCAGGCTCCCCGGGCCGTCGTAGACGGCGACGGCCGCCGTCATGCCGACGGCGATGACCAGGGTGCGCAGCGCGGCGTAGACGAATCTGGTGCGGGAGACGAAGCCGAAGAGGAACAACAGCATGATCGCCCCCACGGCGTAGCCCTCGATGGCATTCCCGGCATCCGCCAAGAGGAGGATGACCAGACCGTTCGCCGAGGTCAGGAAAGAGGCAAGGGCGTGCTGACGGTTCATGGTCGTCGCCCATTCGGGAGGCAGTGAGACACACTGCTCCCGCCAGTGCCATGAGACCGCCGAGGGTCAGAGCGATCGTGGCGGATATCGGTCCCCAAGGGGAGGAGCACGGCGGCCATGACCTACAGCAGAACCGTCGCCCCGGTGATGATCCGATAGCCTCCGATCCCGGCCGCTCCCTCCTCTCCCTGGTAGACGTCCTCGAGCTCGGGGTCGAGAAAGCGAAGTGTCAACGGATGAAGGGCGCCACGATCGATCATCCCGGTCATGACCTGAGCCTACGACCCGGGTCCGGCGTGATCGCCGACTAGTCGAAGGACCCGACGACCTCCCGGGCGAAGAGCTCGGCCCCCGAGGTGTCATAGGCGGCATCGGGGAAGCGAACCAGTAGGTAGTCCATGCCCGAGGCAACGTAGGGCCGGATCACTTCGACGATCTTGTCGGGAGGTCCGGAACAGCGTCGGGCCTCGGCCACGTACTGGTCGAGCCGATCCTGGTCGGACACGAGAGCTCGCATCCGGGCCACAACCTCGTCGAAACGCTCCAGCGCCTCTGCCTCGGTGGGGGCGCACACCGCCACCAGGCTGAAGGATCGGGTGATCTCGCCATAGTCCCGGCCAACGTCTGCGCAGTGCGATTCGAGGACCTTCGACTTGTGGGCGAACTCCTCGGGCGTGTCCCCGAAGTTGGTGTACGAGGCGTGGCGAGCTGCGACCCGGAGTGTCCGTTTCTCCCCGCCACCGGCGATCCATATCGGGATGTGCGGCTGCTGGATCGGTCTTGGTCGGCAAATGGCCTCCTCGATCCGGTAGTGATCGCCACGGAAGGTCGCCTTGTCCTCGGTCCACATTCGTCGCATGATCTCGACGCCCTCATCGAGCTGACCGATGCGCACCGACGGGATGGGGAAGTCGTAGCCGTGAGCGAAGTGCTCCTGCTCGTACCACCCCGCCCCGATCCCCAGGTCGAGCCGGCCCCCGGAGATGACGTCGATCGAGGCGGCGACGTGGGCCAGATAGGCGGGCATCCGGTAGGAGATGCAGGTGCACATCTGGCCGAGTCGGATCCTGTCGGTGGCACCGGCCAAGGCGGCGATCAGGGCCCACGCCTCGTAGGTCGGCTCCTGGGTCGGCTCCGGGACGGTGTGGAAGTGGTCGACGACCCAGACCGAGTCGAATCCAGAGTCCTCGGCGGTGCGAACGAAGCCCAACATCCTTCCCCACTGCTCGGTGACGGGAACACCGGCGAGGTCGAGCTTCCACCCCTGTGGCACGAAGACCCCGAATCTCATGAGGTCTCCTCCAGGGTCTGGTGGCAGAAGATCCCGCCGATGATCAAGACGACGGCGACGAGCTCGCTCCACACCGGCACCTGGCCGAGGACGATCAGGCCGATAACGACGGCCGTAGCAGGCAGAAGGGCAACGAACAGCGCATAGGTCGAGCGGGGGAGGCGTCTCATCGCCATCTGGTCGAAGACGTAGGGGATGACCGATGAGCTCAGGCCGACGCCGATGCCGGCAGCTACCAGGACCGGATCGCCCAACACCGGGATGGCACCGGGGAGCCCGATCGGTGTGATCACGACGGTGGCGATGAGCATCGCCGCGCCGAGACGGTCGACCGACGTGGCGGCTGTGCCCGCCCTGGAGACACGGTGGGCGATCACGATGTAGAGGGTGAAGAGGGCGGCATTGAGGGCGGCCAGGGTGAATCCGATCGGCTCACCGGCAAGCCGGACGTCGGCGAGCAGGTAAACCCCGGAAGCGGCCAGGCCGACAGCGGCGAGATTCCGGCCCGATCTGATCCCTATCAGAGAAAGCACGATTGGACCGACGAACTCGATGGCGGCGACGGTGCCGAGAGGCAGACGGTCGATGGCGGCGTAGAAGGTGTAATTCATCAGGGCGAGAAGGGCACCGAGGACTGCGACGAGAACCTTTGTCTCACGCTCCATCTCCACGAAGGCCCGCCACGGGCGACGCCACAAGGCGAACACAACCGCGGCGGAGACGATCCGGAGCCAGGCGACACCGCCAACAGACACCCGGGCAAAGAGCAGAACCGCGAATGAGGGCCCCAGATAGTGGAACACCGCCGACCCAACGAAGTAAAGGTGGGGGGGAACTCGTTCCCAGGGCGACAGCCGAGGATCCGAGGTGGCGAGCACCGGCATCGCCCTGGTCACACTTTACGCCCTATCTCAGACATGATGGTAAGGAGCCTAGGACCAAGCCTTTCACCAGTCAAGCGGAGTTAGCAGGTATAGTCTCCCCAGAAGTGAAGCCCATACCCCTCGACCCGGCCGGTTATCACGGCACCTACAAGCTGGTGGGTGGGCAGTCCAGTCTCGATCTGGTCAACACCCTGGCCTGGCCAGGTACCAATCGCGAGCACGACTGGCTCGACCCGCCATCCAATCTCACCCTGTGGGCGAGCGAGATCGGTCTCATCGACGGGGAGACGCGTCGGCGTCTCGATGAGGCGTTGCGCGCCGACCCGGAGAAAGGGAGGTCCGACCTGACGGGCGTGCGCCGGATCCGGGATGTACTGAGATCGGCACTGACCCCGATGGCCACCGGGGGCAAGGCGTCTCCCCAGGCCATCGAACAGCTCGACACCCTGCTCGGCGCCATCTGCGCCCGTCGCCGGATCGATCCGGCCGCCTTGCGTTGGTCGTGGGTCACACCGACCAACCTGGAAGAGATGTTGGCGCCGGTGATCTGGAATGCAGGCGAGGTGCTTACCGGCATCGACAGCAAGCGTCTCGCTCGCTGCCCCAGCTGTGACTGGCTGTTCCACGACACCACCCGCAACCGCAGCCGACGCTGGTGTGACATGGCCGACTGCTGGAGCAGGGACAAGGCGCTCCG
>JBOGEU010000160.1:0-21457 GCA_050741995.1 Acidimicrobiia bacterium
CTCGCTGCCGGCGGCAGAGGCGAGTGAGGTGCCCCCTTCGTCGTCGGCGTCGTAAACCAGCAGATCCTCGCTCGTCTGATTGAGATAGATCCTGGCCTTGGCGGACCGGTACGAGTACTCGGAACCGTGCCAATCGAGATGGTCCACGGCGACGTTGGTGATGGCGGCCGCGGTGGGGTGGAACGTCTCGCAGAACCTGAGCTGGAAACTCGAAACCTCGACGACCACCGCCTCATGCCCCTCGTCCACGTGGTCGGAGAGGGCCGAGCCGATGTTGCCGGTGGCCGGGGCATCGATCCCCGAGGCCTCGAGCATCGCCGAGGTCGCCTCGGTCACCGTCGTCTTCCCATTGGTCCCGGTGATTGCCGCCACCGGTATCTCCAGATGGCGCCAGGCGAACTCGATCTCGCTCCACACCGGGATGCCCCATTCCAGCGCCTCGACGATGGGCAGGGCGCGCTCCGAGAACCCCGGGCTGGCAATGACCATGTCGACCCCGTTGAGCAGGACCGGGTCCCAGCCCCCGGTGGCGACGGAGAAACCCTGGTCCAGGGCATCGAGAGGGCCTTCCTCGGCGTATACCGCGACTGCCATGTCCCGATTCCGGGCGAGGCGGGCCGCGGCCAGGCCGGATACACCGGCCCCCAGGATCAGGGCCCGGCTCACAGCAGCCCCTCGAGCCGGAGGAAGTCGCCGTAGAAGAAACCGAGGCCGAGGGCCACGCCAAGACCGGTGAGGATCCAAAACCGGATGACCACGGTCGTCTCCGGCCAGCCACCGAGGTCGAAGTGGTAGTGGATGGGCGACATCCGGAAGATGCGCTTGCCGAAGATCCTGAAACTGGCCACCTGGAGGATCACCGAGATCGTCTCGGCAACGAAGATCGCCCCCAGCACCACCAACAGGAGATTGGTGTTGGTGAGCAGGGCCAATGCGGCGAGAAGGCCCCCGATCCCTTGTGAGCCCACGTCGCCCATGATGATCTTGGCCGGTGGGGCGTTCCACCACAGGAACCCGAGGATGGCGCCGAACATGGCCGCCGAGACGATGGCCAGGTCGAGTGGGTCCACCGCGTCGTAGACATCGGGGTTCCTGAACTGCCAGAAGGCGATCACCGTGTAGGACGCCACCACCAACGCCGAGGAGCCGGCGGCCAGCCCGTCCATGCCGTCGGCCAGGTTGACCCCGTTGGCGGCGCCGGTGAGCATGATCAGCACCCACACCACGAAAAACGCCCCGAGATCGATCCCCAGCGGGCGCACGAACGAGACCTCGGTGACCACCCCGGCCATCGAGGCTCCCCAGGCAAAGAGGGCGGCGATGGCGAGCTGACCGCCGAACTTGGCCGACTTGGAGAGGCCGAGGCTCCGCTTGTTCGAGTATTTGGTCCGGTCGTCGAGCAGCCCGACCACGGCCATCCCGGCCAGTGCGAAGACTGCGAGCAAGCCCCCGGGGCTCAGAGGCTGGAACTGGACTGCGATCTCACCCGACGGCGCCACGAGTCGGAGGTGGGCGAGCAGGTAGCCGACGATGGCCGCGGTCACGAAGACGAGACCACCCATGGTCGGGGTCCCCTGCTTGTGACCGTGCATGCCAACGATCTCCTCCTGGATGAACTGGCCGATCTCGCGGCGGCGGAAATAGCGGATGGCGTAGGGGGTACCGAAGATGGACGCCAGGAGACCCACGGCAGCAGCTATCAGGAGGGATATCACGGTGACATGCTCCCCGAATCGGGCCCGGAATTCGCGGACCCCGCCCTCTCGGCGAGGACCGCCCTGGCAACTTCGCGGTCATCGAAGGAGAGCACCCGGTCCCCGATCTCCTGACCGGTCTCGTGGCCCTTTCCCAAGATTAGGACGACATCCCCCTCCCCGGCGGCGTCGATCGCCCCTTCGATGGCGCGGCGACGGTCCACCTCGAGGATCGCACCGGTGCCCGACACGCCGGCGGCGACCTCGCTCAGAATCCGGTCCGGTTCCTCGGAGCGGGGGTTGTCACTGGTCAGGATGGTCAGATCGGCCGCGGACGCCGCCCGGCCCATCATCGGCCGTTTCTCCCGGTCGCGATCACCCCCGGCCCCGACCACCGCTATCACCCGCCCGGTGCCGATGGATCGGGCGGCGGAGATCGCCTTCTCGATCCCGGCCGGGGTGTGGGCATAGTCGACGATCACATGGATCGGGCCCTCCCCCGAGACCTGCTCGAATCGACCCGGGACCACCCTCAGCTCCCCGAGGCCGTGGGCGGTCTCTTCGATCCCGAGCCCGAGGGCGAGACAGCACCCCACCGCCACCAGGGCGTTCTCGACGTTGAACACCCCCACCAGGCCCGATCTCACAGGGAACTTCCCCTGATCGGTCACCAGGTCGAAGGAAGTCCCGTTAAACGATGTGACGACGTTTTCCGCCCGGACCTCTCCCCCGACGCCAACCCGGATCAGCGGCGTCTCGACCCAGCCCGCGATGGCGGCCCCTGCGGGGTCGCCGACATTGATCACCGCCGCCCCCACCTCGTACTCGCGGAACAACCTCTCCTTGGAGTGGCGATACGCCTCCATGGTCCCGTGGAAGTCGAGATGATCTTGGGACAGGTTGGTGAAGGCGGCCACGGCGAACCGGGTGGCGCTCACCCGGCTCATCTCGAGTGCGTGCGACGATATCTCCGCCGCCACCACTTCGGCCCCCAACTCTCGCATCCTGGCCAGGAGACGCTGGAAGTCGGTGGCCTCGGGGGTGGTGCGCAGGTTGGGGATGATCGTCGGGCCGACCCGGGTCTCCACCGTCCCGATCAGCCCGGCGATGCGATCGGCCGAAGCGAGAAGAGACTCGACGTAATGGGTGACCGTGGTCTTCCCGTTGGTCCCGGTCACTCCGACGACGCTGAGATGGGTTGACGGGTCTCCATGGACCTGGGCGGCCATCGATCCCATGGACGCTCTGGTGTCGTCGACCAGGATCTGGCCGATGTCGAGCGGCAAGGGCCTCTCGACCGCCACCGCCGGCGACCCCGATGCCGCGGCAGCCTCGACGAAGTCATGACCGTCATAGGTGGCGCCGCGGATCGCCACGAACAGGATCTCGGGGCCGGCCAGGCGGGAATCGTGGGTCACGTCGGCCAGCCGGGTCGACGGATCGCCTACCAATCGACCGCCGATCCGTTCCGACACCTCGCCCAGGGTGCTACCCGGCGCCGGCATCGGGGGTGACTCCGAGTCGGTGCAGGGCCTGCTCCATGACTTGGGCGAACACCGGGGCGGCCGACTTGCCCCCGGTCCGGTACTTGTACGAGGGGGCGTCGATGAGGACTGCCACCACCACCTTGGGGTCGTCCATGGGAGCCATCCCGACGAAGGAGGCGCGGGTCACCTCGGTGTAACGCCCGTCCTCCCCCAGCTTGTTGGCGGTCCCGGTCTTTCCCCCGACCCGGTAGCCCTCCACGCTCGCCGCCTGGCCGGTGCCCTCGTCGACCACATTGGCGAGCAGGGCCTGCATCAGCCGGGCCGTCTCCTCGGAGACGACCCGTCTCGTCTCGAGCCCAGTCACCTGCTCCTTGCCGTCGACGTCGGTCTTGGAAGCGACGATGTGGGGAGCGGTCCAGACCCCGTCGTTCCCGACCGCGGCGTAGGCGGCGGCCATCTGCAAGGGGGTCGCGGCCACCGAGTAGCCGATGGCTGCCGAGGCCCAGCACGTCTCGCATCCGGCCTCGAAGTTGAGCAACCCGGGGGCCTCGACGGAGTAGTCGATGCCGGTCGGGGAACCGAGACCGAACTTCTCGATGTAGGAGATCAGGCGGGGCTGTCCCAGCTTCTCGGCGACGAGGATGGTGCCGACGTTGGAGGACCTGGTGAAGATGTCGGCCACCGTCATGTCCGCCGTCTCATGCTCCTCGAAGTCCTCGTAACACCCGAACAGGTTGTCATCACCGGAACGACATGCATCGTCACGCAGTTCCAGCCGATCGGGCACCTGGGGGATCATGGTCGCGGCTTCCACCTCGCCCTCCTCGATGGCGGCGGACACGGTGATCAACTTCTCGGTGGAGCCCGGCTCGTAGATCCCACGGACTATGAAGTTGGAGAAGTCGTGACAGTTGGGCTCCTCTTCGACGACGCAGTCCTCGTCCACCGTCTGACGGGTCTGCGGGTCGAACACGGGCGCACCGGTCATCGCCAGGACCCCGCCGCTCTCGACATCGAGCACCACCACCCAGCACGAGGCGGCCTCGGTGCGATCCACCGCCGAGAGGCACGCCTGCTGGGCCTGATACTGGAGCGGAAGGTCGATCGTGGTGTTGAGATCGGTGCCGGGGACCGCGGGCACGATATCGCTGATCCCCTGAGGGATGATCCGGCCCTCCAGGTCCCGCTCGAACACCGCTTTGCCCGGCACCCCCCGCAGCTCGGTGTCGTAGAAGAGCTCCAGGCCTTCCTGCCCGTTTCCGTCGATGTCGACGAACCCGGTGACATGCGAGGCGACCTGTCCCGCCGGATAGATGCGGGTCGCCTCCGGATGTGTGTACAAGCCGCGGACCTCGAGCTCGGAGATCTGCTCGGCGAGCACCGGCTCCACCTGGCGCTTCAGGTAGACGAAGTCCCGATCCGAGGTCAGGCGCTCGTAGAGGACCTCCGAGTCGACTTCGAGGAGCGCCCCGACTTGCTGTGCGACCCAGAGCGGGTCTTCGATCTGTCCCGGGTTGGCCCAGATGCTCTGCGCCTCGACCGTCATCGCCAGGAGCTCGCCGTTGCGATCGAAGATCTTGCCCCGCTGTGGGGCCAGGTCACGGGTCACCAGGCGCTGGTCGAGACCCTGCTCGGCCAGTTCGGCGGCCTCGACCACCTGCACCTGGACCAGTCGATAGGCCATGCCGAGCCAGGCGGCGGCCAGAAAGATCCCGATGACAGCCACACGCACTTTGGCCGGGCTGTATCGGCGGGGGGCCTTTTTTGCGGCCATGGCCTAAGGCCCCGGCCGTGACTCCGGTGGTTCGGGGTGTCCTGCCCCGTCCGTGAGCCCGGCTCCAGCGCGCCGTCGGGTGATCATTGGGTTTCTCCGCTGTTCTCGGCCGAGGCCACCGCCGGCCCGCCGTCCAAGTCGACGAGGAGCTGCCGGGTCTGTCCCGGGATCACCAGCCCCATCTCCTCGGCGAGAGGTGCGATCCGGGCCGGATTCTCCATGCGTGCGATCTCCAGCTTCAGCTGCTCGTTGATCGCCTCCTGCTCGGCGACGGCCCCGTTGAGCCGGTCGAGCTCGAATGCGGACCTGTCGAGTGAGGTTCGGGCGAATCCGAGGCCGAGGAAGGCCACCACCCCGATGATGACCACGATCATCCACGGGGCCAGTGTCAGACGCCTCAGTCTCCGGCTGCTGATGACCCTCAGGTTCTCCTTTGGGGCGGTCCGGCGGAGGGGACGTGCCGCGGTCATGCCGCCACCTTCTCGGCGGCGCGAAGGACCGCAGAGCGGGCTCGGTTGTTGGCCTCGATCTCCGCCGCCGAGGCCCGGATCGGCTTCCGGGTCAGGATTCGAAGCTCGGCGGTGTTGCCACATCCGCACACCGGGAGCTGAGGAGGGCAGGTGCAGCCTGCTGCGCCCCGGCTGAAGCGGCGCTTGACGATCCGATCCTCGAGCGAGTGATAGGAGATGGCGAGCACACGGCCCGACGGTCCGACCAGGTCGATTGCCTGATCGAGGCCGCCGGCGATCGACTCCAGCTCCCCGTTGACCGCAATCCGGAGCGCCTGGAAGGTCCGTCGGGCGGGATGTCCCGCCCGACGGCGGGCCGCAGGCATCGCCTCGGCAATGACGGTGGATAGCTGGCTGGTGGTCTGGTACGGGCGCCCGGCGACGATCGCCCCGGATATGCGCCGGGCCAACGGCTCCTCGCCGTAGCGGCGGATGATCTCGGTGAGCCGCTCCTGGGGCCATTCGTTGACGATCTCGGCTGCGGTGTGGGCCGCATCGGGCCCCATCCGCATGTCGAGCGGGCCCTCGCTCCTGTAGGAGAAACCCCGTCTCGCCTCGTCGAGCTGATGGGAGGACACCCCGAAATCGAAGAGGACCGCAGATACGGGCTGGTCGGTGGCGGCCGTGACCAGGGCCCCGATGTCGGCGAAATTGCCCTGGATCGCGACCACGCCGAGCTCACCGGCGTTGGCCAGTGCCTCGGGGTCCCGATCTATTCCGATGATCGTCACATCTTCTCCGAACTCGTCCAGCAACCGGCGACTGTGCCCCCCTCCGCCGAATGTCGCGTCCACTACGACCCCCGGCAGGACGGGGGCCAACAAATCGACCACCTCCTGCTCCAGAACCGGCCGGTGATAACCCCGGTCTTGATTGTTCCGGTTCTGGCTCATGGCCAGCCCCCCGGGCGCTGGTACCAAAGGAAGCGGGCGGAGTCAGGGGCCTTCCATTGGTTCCGGGGGGCTGGCGATGGGCCAGCCAGGTGTGTGCTTTCCCTACTCGTCCTCCTCGAGGTAGCTCTCGTCGCCGGCGTCGCGGTCGGCGATGAACCTCTCCTTGTTCCACAGCTCGACGTGGTCGTAGACACCGATCACCGCCACCTCGGTGGCCAGGTTGAGCTCGGCGAACTTGCGCAACTCCGGCTTGATCAGGACCCGCCCCGACTTGTCGACGCTCTGCAGGTCGGCGCCGGAGAACACGGTCCGGGAGAACCGGCGGCCGTTTCGGTTCTGTGGCCGCTCTCTCACCTCGGCGGCCCTTGCCTCGAACTCATCGGGCGGGAAGAGGAGGAGCTGGCCGTCCTGGCCCTTGGCAAGGACACAACCGTCTTCGAGACGACGGCGAAAACCGGAGGGCATGACCACTCTGCCCTTCTCGTCGAGACTGTGGAAGTACTCACCGAGGAACACTTCTGCTCTTCTCCGTCCGTTCTCATCGCTCACCCCCTTCTCGCTGGGGCCCGGTCATGATGGCCGGTGCCGCCACTATGGCCCACTTCGCCCCACTTGTCAACCTTTTCCCCCACCCAGCCCCATTTCGGCCAGGGGGACCGGGGCCGTTGAGGGAGATGGCGTCCCCTACCTGAGGTACGCAGCGCCATATATGGCGCTGCGGCGCCAGAGAAGAGTGGCCCCATCACGCCCCTGCCGTTCTCTGTTCCGGTTGCGCCATATATGGCGCCATGTACCTCAGGTAAGGATGGGCCCCCGCCCTTCATCCTTCATGGGGATGTTGCGGATCAGGGCCGGCGACCGCTAAGCGACCTCGAGGTAAGGGTGCCACGCCGGGTCGACCTGATACCCCGTCGAGGCGTAGATCCAGGCATAGCGACGTGGCGGCCCGGGCTTGGTGTTGAGCCGAAGCCCGGCTTCCGAAGGCAGACGGTCGCCCTTGTGGATGTTGCATTGACGGCAGCAGGCGACGACGTTCTCCCAGGTGTGGTCCCCACCCTTGGAACGGGGAAGGATGTGGTCGAGCGACTCGGCCGGCCCTCCGCAGTACTGGCAGCGGTGACCGTCGCGCCCGAACACCGCGCGCCGGGTGACCGGGGCGGCCCGACGGTACGGGACCTTGACGAATCGGTTGAGCCTCACCACCGAAGGGACGTCGACGAACGAGCTCTCCGAGCTCCAGATCTCGTCCTTGCCGACGACGATGCTGGCCTTCTGGTTGAGCACCAGGACCACTGCCCTACGCGCTGTCACCACCGAGAGCGGCTCATAACTGGCGTTTAGTACGAGAACCCTTGCCATGCGGTGTGCTTCTAGATGGGAAGGACGTTACCAACCAGACGGGATCAATTCCGCATCCTCGCCCCGGTCTCGGCGTCGAGGACCCCTATCGCCTTGCCCACGGCGAGCGCCAGGGCATAGGTCCGCCCGTAGGTCATGCCGGAGACCCCCAGCCGCTCGATTTCCCCGTCCGTGGCCACCACCCGCAGCTCGCCGTCCTCCCCGACAGACACCCGTGTGATCTCGAGCGGGATCTTGCCCAGGACCTGGCACCAGGCGTCGGAGAGACCCTGGGCTATCGCCGTCGGGGTCGGCGGCACCACCCGGAACGAGCGAATCGCCGGACCGACCACCTCGACCCGGGCGCCGCCCTTGATCGGCGTGACCTCGACCCCGACGCCGATATCGGTCCCCACGTAGCCAAATCGTGATTGCCCGACCTGAAGTGTCGGGTGCTCGTGGGACCGGACGCCATATGCGACCAACAGCTCCCGCACCCGCTCCAAGACCTGTGGCTCGTCCGCATCCCCGTCGAGCCTGACCTTGATCCCCGACTCCACGTCGTCGAGGTCGAGCGAGACCGAGGCCACACCGGGTATGTCCTCCAGCCGTGAGATCAGCTTCTCTCTCATGAAAGCGCCCGCATCCGTCGCCGCCACAGCAGGTAAGACTCCAGATCGGCTTGTCGGGTTTCCGACATGCCGGCGCCGTATGCGGTATGAACTCTCCAGTCGACATAGACCGAGGAAGGAAACAGCCCCCGATGAGCACGCATGGCGAATCCGGTCCTGATGGCCTCCCACAAGAGGATCGGCCGACGAATCAACGCCGGCAAGCCACCGCCAAACCCGTACCCGTCACTCATGAGTCGATCGCCGCTCCCTTCCATCACTCTAGCTCCCACAACGGGGGCCTACCGGTAGAGTCTCGGCCCAAGGAAACGACCCGGGAGCTTCATTTGTCCGAGGTATCGTCACATCAGATCGAGGTGTTCAGCGAGCGCTTCGACCGGATCGCCGCCAACGTCGAAAAAGTGATCCAGGGAAAGCGCGATGTCGTCGAGCTCGTCCTCCTCGCCCTGGTCGCCGAAGGGCACGTCCTGGTGGAGGACGTCCCCGGTGTCGGCAAGACACAACTGGCCAAATCGGTTGCGAAATCGATCGACAGCGTCTTCCAGCGGGTCCAGTTCACCCCCGATCTGCTGCCCTCCGACGTGACCGGGGTCTCGGTCTGGGACCGAAATCGCAACGAGTTCGAGTTCAAGCCGGGACCGATCTTCGCCAACCTGGTCGTCGGCGACGAGATCAACCGCGCCAGCCCCAAGACGCAATCGGCCCTGCTCGAGGCGATGGAAGAGCGGCAGGTGACCTCCGACGGTGTCACCAGGGCGCTGCCACTCCCGTTCATGGTCATGGCCACCCAGAACCCGCTGGAGCACGAGGGGACGTATCCCCTCCCCGAGGCCCAGCTCGATCGTTTCATGATGCGGGTGGTGATCGGGTACCCGAGCCGGCAGAAGGAGCTGGAGATCCTCGACACCCACGGGGTACGCTCCACTTTCTACGACCTGGAGCCGGTGGTGGCCATGGAGGATGTCGAGGAGATGGTCTCCATCGCCCGCGCCGTGTCGGTGTCACAGTCGGTGAAGACCTACATCGTCGACCTGGTCGAGGGCACCCGCACCCATGCCGACGTGCTCCTCGGGGCCTCGCCACGCTCGGCACTCTTCCTGCAACGCCTGTCACGGGCCCGTGCCGCCTCGCAGGGCCGCGAGTATGTGACACCCGACGACATCAAGGCTCTCGCCCACCCGGTGCTCGAGCATCGCATGGGTCTCCGTCCCGAAGCCCAGATGCGTGGGGAGTCCCTTCCCGACGCAATCGACGAGCTGATGACACGACTTCGAGTCCCGGGGACCACGTCCCGGATCGCCACCTGATGCCGACCCTGCGAGGTTGGGCGCTCTCCGGGGCAGGCCTCGCGATGGTATTGCTCTGGTATGCCCTCGGTGAGACCGAGCTCCTCCTGGCCGGGTTGTTCCTCATCATCGCCCAGGTGGTGGCCGTCGTCTACGTTCGGAGCCGTCGGCCCGAGCTGGAGGTGAGCCGGCGACTGGGGACGTCGACGGTTCACGATGGGGAGACGACGACCGTCACCTTGCTCATCGAGAACCCGACCCGGCACGCGATCAGCTATCTGACCATCGAAGACGACGTCAATCGTCTCGGGGTGGCCACCTTCGAGGTGGCCCGTCTCAAGAAGGCGGAGTCGACGACTGCCACCTACCGGGTCACCTGCCGCCCCCGTGGGGTGTACCGGGTGGGGCCGACCACGGTGAGAGCCAACGACCCGCTGGGGCTGGCCGAGATGAGTGCCGGCACCGGGCCGGTCGACCGGATCGTGGTCTACCCGGCCATCGAGGAGCTCGACGGTTTCCCGATCATCCGCGGCCAGGACCCGGCGATGCAGGTCTCGCGCCCCGAGCACGCCCGGCGGGGGGGCGAGGACTTCTACACGCTGCGCGAATATCAGCGGGGCGACGACCTGCGTCGAGTGCATTGGCCGTCCTCGGCCAAGACCGACCAGCTGATGATTCGACAGCTGGAGACACCCTGGCAATCGCGAGCGCTCGTCCTTCTCGATGTGAGGACCTCGAGCTATGAGTCCCAGGACGCCTTCGAGAAGGCGGTGTCGGGTGCGGCCACCGTCGTCACCCATCTCATCGGCGCCGGCTTCGACGCCGATCTCTGGGCTGGTGACGCCGAGCCGATCGACGCCGCCCGGTACGCATCGGCAATGGAGCGTCTGGCACTGGTCCAGCCCGACCCTGCGATCGACATCGAGGCTGTGGCCGGGCGCATTCGCCAGAAGGGCGGTGGCGGCGCCCTGGTCATCGTCACCGGTGTCGCCGACCGCTCGCTGTTGAGCGTGCAGCAGCTCCTGGTCAGGGACTACCCCACCACCGTGCTCATGACCGCTTCGGACTCGACCTCGCAGACACTCGTGGGCTTCCACCGCATGGGGGTCACCACGGTCTCCGTCGACCCCGACGAGGCCTGGGCCCCGGCGTGGATGATCGCAATGAGGAACTCATGGACAACCGCCTCGGTCGTATAGCCGGCATCGCCGCTTTCGCCCTGATGCTCCTGAGGCTGGGTCGTCTGCTCGACTCGGGAGCCGAGGCGCCGGCATGGCAATTGATAATGATCGCCTCCGCCTTCCTCGGGGGCGT
Source organism: Acidimicrobiia bacterium (assembly GCA_050741995.1). GTDB lineage: Bacteria > Actinomycetota > Acidimicrobiia > Spongiisociales > ZC4RG35 > JARDZU01. The sequence goes on from JBOGEU010000160.1 coordinate 10,928, forward strand.
CATCTGGTGGCTGCTCAGCCAGACCGTGTCCAACCGGAGGGTGGTCGTCGCCGCCTTCGTCCTGGCCGGGCTCGCTCTGTTTCTGAGGATTTCGGTCTCCCACACACTGGTCTTCGGCTTCCTGCCCGGGATGGAGACCCTGGGCGCCCTCGGTCGTGAGCTGGCCCAGGCGCTCGACCTGATCAGGTTCGGCGTGGCACCGGTGTTCCCCACGTCGGGGATCGTCGCCATCCTCTCCATCTTGATGTGGGCGACGGGAGCCCTCTTTGTGTGGGGGGCGAGCATCGGGTCCTCGATCGCGATGATCGTCCCCTCCCTCGGGCTCTACCTCCAGTTCGCGGTCATGGACCGGGTGCCGGCAGGCCGGGGCTGGATGGGCGCCCTCGCCGTGCTCACCGCCCTCGCCATCGCCTCGATCGGGATCGAGCGACGGCAGGAGGCGGGTCGGGTGCGCGACCTCGAAGGCCGTCCCCTGGCCCGGAAGGCGGGGAGCCTCGCCCTCATTGTCGCCTTGCTCGTGGCCCTCGGCTCGTTTGCGCTCGCCGACAGGGCGACGTCGCTGGTCCCCATGAACGGGAACATCGCGTGGCGCTTCGGCGGCGGTTACGGCGCAGGCTTCGGCGGCGTGAGCTTCGATCGTCTCGCCGATCTCCAGCAGAGCATCATTCGCCGATCGAACACCGTGTTGTTCCGGGCCACACTGGATCCCAATGCGCCTCCCGGCAACGAGATCTACTGGCGCATGGAGAGCCTCGACGTCTTCGACGGCACCGCATGGCGGCCCTCGGCGGAACGGGCCGACTTCTACGAGCCCGGCGTCGGCGGCGGCGACCCGGACTATGCCTACATGGGGACCACCCAGGAGATAACCCAGCGGATCCAGATCATCGGGCTTCGCTCCCAGGTGATTCCGACGGCGGGCATCGGCCAGCTCTTCAGGTCCGGTTCGGTGAACGTGAGCGGTTTCCAGATCACCCCCGACGGATCGGCCATCTACCAGGCGGAGCTGGACGAAGGCGACGAATACGAGGTCCAATCCGTCCTCGCCCTGAACAACGACGATCTCGGGGCGCTGGCGACGGTGGCCGACGGATCCTTGAGCCCTCTGTTCGCCAATGCATCCGAGGCCGGGGCCACCGCCATCCAGCCGAGTGAGTTCCCCGACGACGTCACCCCACCGTCGGACATCGATCGATTCGTGGCGCTCCCCGAAGACTTTCCGGACGACGTCACCCTGATTGCCCGGCGGCAGACACTGGGAGCATCGACCCCATTCGAGGCGGCCTGGCTCCTGCAACGATGGTTCCGGGAAAGCGGGGAGTTCCAGTACTCGACAGACGTGAGCACCGGGCACGGCAGCCTCGATCTGGAGGAATGGCTCAGCGACCCGAACAGCCTCAATTACAAGACAGGGTATTGCGAGCAGTTCGCGGCGGCGATGGCCGTGCTCGGTCGCTCGGTCGGCATCCCGAGCCGGGTGGTGTGGGGCTTCACCCCGGGCCGGGTGGAGCAGCAGTCCGACGGCACCGACGTCATCGTGGTTCGCGACAACAACGCCCATGCCTGGGTCGAGATGTGGATGGACGGGTTCGGCTGGGTCAAGTTCGACCCCACCCCGAGGGGTGACGGGACTCAACCGGACAGCCTCACCGCCGAGTTCGACCCGGAGCCCTACCTCCCCCCACTCGGGTCGGGAATCTCGTCCACGCTCGGCCAGCCGGGATTCTTCACCGACGATCCGGGCCGTCTCGATTTCGACGACACCGACCTGGGAGCGGCCGGCGGATCCTCCGGCCTCCGGCTCACCTGGGCATGGCTGGTGGTCCCGGCTGCCCTTCTCCTCGCCGGGCTCATCCCGATGCTCAAGGCGTTGCGCAGGAAGCGGCGTCTCAAGAGGCTGCGGAACGGCGACATCACCGCGGCGTGGGACGAGATCGTCGACCGTCTGACCGACCTGGGCTCACCGGTGCCGGCGCATCAGACACCCCTCGAGTTCGCCCGAGCCACCGACCGATCGCTGGTGCCGTTGGCCTCGTCGTATTCGGCAGCCGTCTACGGCGACCGCAATGGGCACGCCAAGGTGAGCGACCTGGTGATGATCGAGAGCTGGATCAAGCTCCGCTACCTCAGCGGCGTCCGGGCCCGCGCTGCCTTCAACCCCCGCTCCCTCCTCGACCGCGACTGAAGAACCCTTACCTGAGGTTCGTAGCGCCATATATGGCGCTACGACGACATAGAAACGGTGGGCGTCCGACTCTCGTCAGACCTTCGTCTTTCTCTGCCGATTCAGCGCCAATAGTGGCGCCACGTACCTCAGGTAAGCCAAAAGCTGTGCGAGAGTGTTACGTGCCCGAGGCGCGCTGTTCTTCGCTGATGTCGTCTTCCACCCGGCGCAGCATGTCGAGGAACCGGCTCCGGTCCAGCTCGAAGCGGGTGACGTCCTCCTCGACCTCTCGTGCAATCTCGTCGATGGCCACGAAGAATGCGAGCTGTCCCTGGCGCAAGGCATCCATCAACTCCCCCTCGTCGGAGCTGACCTGGAAGATGGTCAGACCGTCGGTGACCAGCTTCACGTCGGCAAGGTGATCCTCCATCCCCCCTTCACGTCGCAGGTAGTCCCACGCCCGCCGCACCCGCTGCAATGACATGCCGTTGTCGAGGAGGCTGCGGACCACCCGAAGGGCGACGAGGTCACGGAAGGAGTAGAGCCGTCTGACCCCGGGTCTGCCGCCGGTTGTCTGAATGGAGGGTTTGACCAGGCCGACCCGGTCCCAATAGCGAAGCTGGTGATGAGTGCAATTCGTCAACCGGCAAGCCTGCTCGGCTGTAAATGAATGGTCCACGCGTCCCTTCCTACAACCAACAACACCGACCCAGAGCCGTGGATCGGGGCCCTCTCCTCAAACGGCGGAACCTCCTGAAACTGCCGCTGGGGGCCGGAACATTAGCCGGTTGAGATCAGTCGCGACGGAAGGGGTCCTGCCAACCTGACTCCGGCTCTTCGCCCTGTGGCTCCGGCTCGGCGGAATGCCATCCTCGCGAGCGGAGACCGGTGGCCAGAGCCATCGCAGATCCGACCAGCAGGGCGAATCCGAGCACGGCGACCGGGGTGTTGGTGGCGAAGAACGCGATGACTACGGCAAGACCGGCGACCACTCCGACCATGGCCAAGCGGACGCCCACCCTCGAGGGTCTGGCGATCTGCTTGACAGCTCTCGCCAGCTCGGGATCCTCCTCGTAGAACTGACGCTCTATCTCGGCCAGGATTCTCTTCTCGTGGTCATCGAGGGCCATCTAAACCTCGTTCGTCACGTCGCTCGCACCCACTGACACAATACACCCACACCGAACACAGTTCATCGGTCAGATCCCGGATCGTGGCCGCTGGTGTCGATCAGCCTCGCCGGCTCCACCGAGTGCTGGCCGAACCGCTCTCTGACCTCGGCGATGGCCTCCGAAACCTTGACCCAATTCTGGTCGGCGCCGAGGTCGAGCTGTCTCGGCTTGCCCCCCTCCTCCAGCCCTGAACCACCGAGCCCGAGCAGGCGAATGGGACGCCCGAGGTCGACGGAGCCGACCAGCCCGCACGCAGTCCGGTAGAGGTCGCGTGCACTGTCGATCGACCCGTCGACGGTGACACCGCGGGTGATGGTCGAGAAGTCGTCGTAACGGACCTTGAGCGTCACCGTCCGCGCCGCCAGGCCGGAACGTCTCAGGCGGCCCGAGAGCCGCTGGGCGTGGGCCAGCAGCGCGGTCTCGATCGTCTCCTTTCCCGCCAGGTCCCGGTCGTACGTCTCCTCCACCGATATCGACTTTGCCTCGATGTCGGGGACCACGGGCCGGGGGTCGATGCCACGGGCGAGATCCCGGAGATGACGGCCGTTCGCCGGGCCGAGGGCGCCGAGGATCGTCGGCTCCGGCAACTCGGCCAGATCGCCAACCGTGGTCACCCCGAGCCGTTGCAGCCCGGCCAGAGTTGCGGGGCCTACCCCCCACAGCGATTCGACCGGGAGCGCATGGAGAAAGACGAGCTCGGTGGCACGGGGGACGTGCCTGACACCGTCGGGCTTGGCTTGCTCGGAAGCCAGCTTCGCCAGGAACTTCGTGGATGCGATGCCAACCGAGGCGGGCAGGCCCAACCGGTCCCGGATCTCCGCCCGGATCGCCGTCGCCACATCGGCCGGGCCCTCGAAATGGCGGCGAAGCCCGGAGACGTCGAGAAATGCCTCATCGAGGCTCAACCCTTCGACACGGGGCGTGAAACCACGAAACACCTCGAACACCCCTGCCGAGACCTCGGCGTAACGATGATGCGCAGGTGGCACCACCACCAGGTCGCGACAGAGCCGAAGGGCTGTCGCCGTGGGCTGGGCGGAGCGGACACCATGACGGCGCGCCTCGTAGGAGGCGCTGGCTATGACCCCGCGGTTCCCGAGGCCGCCAACTGCCACCGGGACCCCGATCAGCGACGGGTCACGCCGACGCTCGACCTCCACGAAGAAGGCATCCATGTCGACATGGAGGATCGGCTCGGTCCACACGCAACGTCGAAGTTACCCCTGTCCGGGGACGAGAACGGGCACAATGCCCCCATGGCTGCATTGGTGCATCTCGTACGTCACGCCGAGGTGGACAACCCCGATCATCTGGTTTACGCCGACCTCCCCGGCTTCGGGCTCTCGCCGCACGGTGTCGAACAGGCGCGCCGTGTCGGCCGATATCTCGGGCCGCGGCCGGTGGTGGCGATCTGGTCGTCGCCCCTGGAGCGATCGCTTCGCACCGCGGAGGAGATCGCCGGCCGAACCGGTGTCCCGGTCAAGGTGGACCCCGATCTGACCGAATGGCGCATGGCATCGAGATGGAGGGGGCACACCTGGCGTGACATCCCCCTGGCCTTCCCGGGCGAGCTCGAGGCGTATCTCGAGCATCCGGACTCCTTGACGTTCGGGGACGAGACGCTCGAGGCCCTGGCCGACAGAATGGCGGCGACGGCGAGACGTCTCGACGCCGAGCACCCGCATGGTGATGTGGTGATCGTCTCCCATCAGGACCCGATCCAGGCCGGCCGACTCCGGCTGGTCGGATCGCATCTCGGTGCGCTCCACGACGACAAGCCGGGCCACGGGGCCGTAGTCACCCTGCGGCCGGGAGCAGTCTGGCGCCCGGAAACGGTCTGGGAGCCAGGCGAGTCCCCACGCTTCGGAGAGAAGTCCGGGCTCCGGGTCCTCCAGCCTGCCCAGGCTCCGGAGGACCCGACTTCGGCTTGACCTTCCCCGCTGCGACACTTCCCATGTGAAGGTGTCGCCTGCCTCCGCCACTCCTCTGGCCGCCGCCCTGATCTGGGTGGTCGGCCTCATCGTGGATCCCGGGCCCCTGGCGCGGAGGTCGGTGCTCCTGGTCGGCGTCGGGCTTCTGGCGATGGCCACGGTCTCGCTGGTGGGCATGCTGATCGTCGGTGGGAGATGGGCAAGGAACACAGCGTTCGCCGTGGTCGGCCTCACCGCGGTGATCGCGGCCGTGAGGCCCATCGATGCCATCTGGGTGGTGGCTCTGATCTCGAGCGCGATCGCCTGCGTCGCGCTGCTCAGCAACTCGGTTTCCGGCATGATCCGCAAGCTCCCGGCAGCGGGGCCGCCCCCCCGTGCCGTCCTCGTGCCCATGGCCCTCCTCGGATTCCCCTTCCTGATCGGGCTGGGCGCATGGGACGAGCCGACGACGGCGACCATGATCGTCGGCCTCTCCTCCCCCGTCGCCGCCCTCTGGTACTCCCGTGTCCTGCCCGGGGGCCTTCTCGTTGCCCGGGTGTTGTGGCCGGGGATTGCGATCGGCCTCGCCGCCGCCCAGGGCCTCGTGCCCGGTGTCGTCTCGGCCGCCGTGGGCGCACTGGTGGCCGCTCTTGCCTGGCATCCCACGGTCAAGCTCGCCTATCACCCTCCGCGTGAGGTTGGGACCAGTTACCCCATCCCGCCCGAACTGGCCCCGAGAGAGGTCCTGGACACCGCCCGGCTCGACGAGCGGGGAAAGCCCCGGTCATGAGACGCCGGCCCAATCCGTGGATCGCCATCCCGTCCCTCGGGTTGGGCGCTCTGGCCGCAACCCTGGGATGGATCGTCACCGACGTGAGCTGCCGGGTGCCCGAGGTGTCCGGTGGCCATACCAGTTGTCTCGGCTGGGCGACGGTGGTGGCGATCGCCGCTTTCCTCGCGGTGACCATCGGCGCCGCGGTGATCCTGGTCCTCGTCTATCGCTCCCTCGCCGAGTGGCGGGAAAAGACCGGCCGCTGAAGGGGGTTGTCCCCCTGGGCAAGCGGGGGGACAGACGCCGGCGATCGCAGCGAGTGGTCGAGGGGGAAGCTCAGAACCTGGAGAACACCAGACTCACGTTGTGGCCCCCGAAGCCGAACGAGTTCGACATGGCGTGATCCAGAGACGTCTCCCGCTTGACGTTGGGGACATAGTCGAGGTCACACTCCGGGTCCGGGGTCTGATAGTTGATGGTCGGGGGCAGGACTTGATCGCGGAGGGCCAGGATGCAGGCCACCGCCTCCACGGCCCCCGCCCCGCCCAGGACGTGACCGGTCATCGACTTGGTCGAGGACACCGGGGTTGTGTATGCGGCGTCGCCCATCGCAATCCGGATCGCAGCCGTCTCTGTCGAATCGTTGGCCTCGGTCGAGGTGCCGTGGGCGTTGATGTACCCGATGTCGTCTGGGGTGAGGCCGGCATCGGCGATGGCGTTGGCCATGGCCCGGGCCGCCCCGCTGCCACCGGGCCGGGGAAGGGTGATGTGATAGGCGTCCGCCGACATCCCATATCCGGTCAACTCGGCAAGGACCGGCGCACCGCGTGCCTCGGCGTGGTCCAGGCCCTCCAGGATCAGGGCCGCACCCCCTTCCCCCATCACGAAGCCGTCGCGGTCGGCGTCGAAGGGGCGTGAGGCGGTCGACGGATCGTCGTTGCGAGTCGAAAGGGCGCGTGCCTGGGCGAAAGTGGCCATCCCGAACGTGGTGATCGAAGCCTCGGATCCCCCGGCGACCATCACATCCGCCGCCCCGCGCCTGATCAGCTCGGCCCCATCCCCGATGGCGTTCGCAGAGGCCGAGCAGGCTGTCACCACACAGGTCACCGGGCCGAGGAGGTTGTGCTCGATCGAGGCGAGGCCGGCGGCCATGTTGGGGATCACCCGGGGGACACCTGTCGGGCTGACCCGATCCGGGCCCTTTTGGGTGAGTGTCACGATCTCCTCGATGAACGATCCCATCCCACCGAACCCGGCGCCGACGATCACACCCGCCCGGGCCGCGGCCGGGTCGTCCTCGTCATAGGAGAGCCCGGCTTGCTGCAACGCCTGGCGCACCGCGACCAGGAAGAACTGGGCGAATCGGTCCATCCGGCGCACGTCACGACGATCGAAGTGCTGCTCGGGGTCCCATCCCGGGATCTCGGCAGCGATCGTGGTCCGGTAGCCGGTGGTGTCGAACAGCGAGATGGGCCCGACACCGGATCGGCCCGACAGCATCGACGCCCAGGTGGAGTCGACGTCGCCCCCGATCGGTGTGATCGCCCCCAGCCCGGTGACGACGACTTGCCGTCGCTCGGGCGAAGTCAACTCAGGCTCCCAACTTCCCGTGCACGACGTCGATTGCCTGGCCGACGGTCATGATCGACTCGGCCTCTTCGTCCGGGATCTTGACCCCGAACTCGTCCTCCAGGGCCATCAACAGCTCGACGACCCCCAGGCTGTCCACGTCGAGATCCTCCTCGAAGTGGGCCTCCTCGGAGATCTTGGACGCATCGAGACCGAGCTCGGTGACCAGCACACCGCTGAGGCGGTCTGCCACTTCGCTTCGTTCCATTTATTTCCTCCTATGGGATAACACTGGCGGAAAGTTACAAGGCGATGCCGCCGTCCACCGCCAACACCTGGCCGGTTATGTACGAGGCTGCGTCCGATGCCAGGAAATCGACAGCCGCAGCCACTTCATCAGGAACGCCGAACCGCCCGAGGGCGACCGACGTCTGCGCTCCCTCCTTCACCTCGTCTCTCAAAGGATCGGTCAAATCGGTCGTGATGTACCCCGGCGCCACGACATTGACGGTGATTCCCCTGGAGCCCACCTCCTTGGCGAGCGACCTGGAGAATCCGATCATTCCCGCCTTCGATGCGGCGTAGTTGACCTGACCGGCGTTGCCCGTGATCCCGGCGACCGATGCAATCGACAACACCCTTCCCCACCTTGCGCGCAACATGGGGCGCAGGGCGAGCTTGGTGCACAGGTACACCGACCTCAAGTTGACGGCGATCACCTCGTCGAAATCTTCGGGCCTCATCCTGAGCAAAAGGTTGTCCCGGGTTATGCCGGCGTTGTTGACCAGAACCGTCACCGGGCCCATGTCATCGGCGATCAGCTCGAACATGGTGTCGACGTCGCTCTCATCGGAGACATCTGCCGCGTAGGCGGCTGCCCGACCCCCGCCGTCGGTGATCGAGCGGACCACTTCGTCGGCTGCGGCGGCATTGGACCGGTAGTTGACCGCGACTTCGTGGCCGGAGGCGGCGAGTCTGAGGGCAATGGCCTTGCCGATGCCCCGCGAACCACCCGTCACCAGGGCGACCCGCCCCCCTGCCTCGGCGCTCACGTCAGCTTTTCGGGGAGACCGAAGAAGTCGAAGTTGGGTTGCAGGAGCTCCATCGTGGTCTGGTCCGAGGGGGGCAGCTCGGCGTCACTCTCGCCGAGCCGCTCAACACGGGCACCCCACCTGAAGATGGCAGATCCCCAGCTCAAACCGCCGCCGAACGCGGTGAACGCGATGTTGTCGCCCGGCTTGATCCGTCCCTGTTCGAGTGCCTCGGTCAGCGCGACCGGGATGGTCGCCGCCGATGTGTTCCCGTAGGACTCGATATTGACGAAGACTTTGTCGTCGTCGATGCCGAGTCGGCGCGAGGTGGCATCGATGATCCGGATGTTGGCCTGATGCGGGATGAGCAGGTCGATGTCCTCGAGGGAGAGGCCGGCGTCCTTGATGGCCCGGGCCGCGGAGTCGCTCATGGTGGTGACCGCTCGGCGGAAGACGTCCGGTCCCTCCATCCGGATGGCGCTCTGCCTCGGGTCGAGGGGGCCCCTGTCCCCTGCGGTGCCGTCACGGCCCACGGCCAGGATGTGGCCCACCGAGCCGTCCATGCCCAGCTCAGAAGACAGCATGCCGACCGGCTCGTCGGTCGCCTCGAGCACGACTGCACCCGCCCCGTCGCCGAAGAGGACACAGGTGGCCCTGTCGGTGAAGTCGGTCACGTGGTGCAGCTTCTCGGTGCCGATGAGCAGGACCGTGTTGTTGGTACCGCCCCGGATCATGTTGGTCCCGACCACCAGGCCGTAGACAAAGCCCGAGCAGGCCGCGTTGAGGTCGAGCGCCGCGGAATTCCAGGCCCCCATGTGCTTCTGGACCACAGAGGCGGTCGACGGGATGATCGAATCTCCCGAGCAGGTGGCGATCAAGAGCAGATCGACGTCGTTCACGCTCTTGCCGGCGGCGGCGAGGGCCCGCAGACCGGCCACCGCGGCCAATTCCGATGCCTCGACATGGCTGATCCTCCGCTCCTTGATCCCGGTCCTGGTGGTGATCCACTCGTCGGAGGTGTCGACGAGTTGCTCCAGGTCGTGGTTGGTGAGGACATTGGGGGGCATGCACTTCCCCCAGCCCGTTATCTCGGCATTACGCATTTGGTCTCCTCAAGATCGACCCATCGTACCGACGGCGCCTATGACTGATGGGATGTCCCCGGCATTCGAGATGATGTGAGTCGACACGCCGTCGAGGGTCCTCCGGGCCAGGCCCGCCGTCACGTCACCGGGGCCGACATGGATGAACGAGTCGATGCCGCTCTCCGACATGTCCGTCAGACAGCCGGCAAAGAGCACCGGCTCGACCATTTGCCGTCCGAGGAGACCGGCGATCGAGCCGGGCTCGTGAGGCTTCCCCGTCGTGTTCGACCAGACCGGGAACGCCGGCTCCCCGATCGTCACCGTCTCCAGCCTCTCCGTCAGCGCCGCCCGAGCCGATGCCATGAACTCCGAGTGAAAGGCCCCGGCCACGCCGAGGGGCACCACCCGCCTCAACCCGAGGTCGCCGGCGTTGTCGGCGAGCCAGTCGATGTCATCCCGGCCACCGGCGACGACGACCTGGCCAGGGGCATTGACGTTGGCGACCTGGAGCCTTCCCCCTGCCTGGCGCCGGTTCTCGCTGACATCTTCGGCGAGGTCCCGGTCGGCCCCGATCAAGGCAGCCATCCCCGACGGCTCGATATCGGCGGCTCGGGCCATGGCCCGGCCCCGGAGACCGACTACCGACAGTGCGGTCTCGTAGTCGAAGGCACCTGCCGCCGTCAGCGCCGTGTACTCGCCCAGCGAGTGCCCGACGGCTCCGGCGGGCGCCAATCCGCTCTCCTCCTCGAAGACCATCCAGAGTGCGTATGACACGGCGAACAAGGCGGGTTGGGCGTGCTCGGTCCTGGTGAGAGCCTCCTCCGGGC
>JBOGEU010000161.1:0-4112 GCA_050741995.1 Acidimicrobiia bacterium
GCGAAATGCCATCGACCTCGAGACGCGTCAGCTTCTCTCCGATGCCTTCGAACGGGCCGGCGACGACCCCGAAGTGAGGGTCGTCGTTCTCACCGGATCTGGCGGGTCCTTCTCGGCGGGCGTCGACCTCGGCACAGGTGCTTCGGGGGAGACCGGACATGTGATGATGGCCAGGTCCGAGCCGTTGGCCGCCCCAGTCGATCGGTGTCAAAAGCCGGTCATCGCCGCGGTCGACGGCCCGGCCGTCGGCGGTGGATTCGAGCTCGCCCTGGCTGCGGACATCCGGGTAGCCTCGCGTCGGTCGTTTTTCGCCCTCCCCGAGGTGCGGATAGGGAGCTTGCCGGGATCGGGGGGGACCCAGCGGCTCTTCTCGGCCGTTCCATCGGCAATCGCCTGGAAACTTCTCCTGACCGGCGACCGGCTGTCGGCGGAGCGGGCCTACGAAGTTGGCCTGGTGTCGGATCTCTACGACGAGGATGAGTTCACGGATCGGGTTCGCGAGCTCGCGATGACGGTCGCAACTTCCGCCCCCCTCTCGCTCCGGGCCGTGAAGGTCGCGGGCCGCGCAGGTGTCGCCGGTGATCGCTCAGGTCTCGAGTTGGAGCGAACCTTGTGGGCCTTCCTGTCGACAACCGAGGATCGGGATGAGGGGCGGGCGGCGTTCAGGGACAAGCGGGACCCCGAGTTCAAGGGCCGTTGAAATGGTCGGCCTGAAAGAGAAGATGAGGTGGACTGCTCAGCTCAGTCCGGCCCAACGCTCGATGAGCCCGGCGTCGAGCCCGAACTGGTCGAGGATCTTGGTGATCGTGTGATCTACGATCTGTTCGATGGTGCTGGGTCGTGTGTAGAAGCCGGGCACGGGGGGCAGGATGACCGCGCCCGATTCGGCGGCTTGTGACATCAGACGAAGATGACCCCGATGAAGCGGTGTCTCCCTGACTACCAGGACCAGCCTGCGGCTCTCCTTCAGCGTGACATCGGCCGCCCTCGTGATCAGATTGCCGGCAAAGGAGCTCGCAACCGAGCTCAATGTCTTGATCGAGCACGGGGCGACGACCATGCCGTCGGTGATGAAGGTCCCCGAGGCGATCGAAGCACCCATGGAGCGATCGTCGTGTGCGACATCGGCCATGCCCACGACCTGGTCCACGGAGTATGGCGTTTCGTACTCGATGGTCGCCTTTGCCCCGTCGCTGATGATGAGATGGGTCTCGACGTCCTCCATTCCGGACAGCACCTCGACCAGCCGGGCGCCATAGATCGCGCCGCTGGAGCCCGAGATTCCGACCACTATCCGTCGCGTGACATGCTCCTGGGAGGGGGGCGGGGAGTCTACCGATGACCATGACATTCGAAGTCCACGGCTAGGTTCGATCTCAATGTCGTCGATCTCCAATCGCAAGAAAGAGCATCTCGAGGCAGCGGTTCAAACGACCTCTCAGACCGGCGTCGGCGCCGGTTGGGAGGATGTGCATCTGGTTCCCGCGTCGCTGCCCGACATCAGCATGTCTCAGGTCGACGTGTCGACCGACATCGCCGGGCATGACATCGAAGCCCCGATCGTCATCGCCTCGATGACCGGTGGTCATGAGATGTCGATGCCGATCAATCAGCGCCTGGCCATGGCCGCCGAGAGCCTCGGGCTCGCCATCGGATCCGGGAGTCAACGTGCAGCGCTTCGCGACAAATCGCTGGCGAGGACCTACAGCATCATCCGGGAGACGGCGCCGGGGGCCGTGGTCCTGGCCAACATCGGGGTATGCCAGCTCGTCCCCCAAGGGGATGAGCCGGCCCTGGTACGGGGGGAGATCGAGGAGGTGGTCGGGATGGTCGACGCCCAGTTCCTGATCATCCATCTCAACGTGGTCGAGGAACTGATCCAGCCCGAAGGTGATTCGAACATGGCGGGCCTGCTTTCGGCAATCGGCAGCGTCGTGTCGTGGAGCCCGGTTCCGGTCATGGTGAAGGAGACGGGGGCCGGCATGTCGAGGGAGACGGCAGCGGCGCTGGCAGGACAGGGCGTGACCGCTCTGGATGTGGGTGGTGCGGGAGGCACCAGCTTCGCTCGAATCGAGGGTGCTCGCGCCAAGCAGCGCGGAGATCGACGGGGAAGTCGTTTCGGCTCCACGTTCGGTGACTGGGGGATACCCACTGCGATCTCGATACTCGAGGCACGCGGCGCCGGTTTGCCCGTCGTGGCCACCGGTGGGGTTCGGACGGGCCTGGATGCGGCGAAGGCGCTCGCACTTGGCGCCACGGCGGTCGGTCTCGGACGCCCGGTGCTCACCGCGGCGATCGAAGGTTATGACAAGCTGCTGGAGGAGCTGTCCGACTTCATCGACGAGCTCAAGGTGGCGATGGTGCTGACGGCGGCCAGGGACGTGCCAGCGCTACGCGGGCACCACCCGGTGTTGACCGGCCATGTGTCGCAATGGGCGGATCAGCGCGGGCTGCTGTGACCGAGGACGCGCCATCACCGGTCTCGTTCAGCCTCCAGCCGGGCCAGGTCAGGAAGCACGTCCCAGGAGCCCGGCGAGGGGCCTCACGTCGGCGGCGGCCTCGAGATTGTCCACGGTCTCGAGGATCGCTTCCACTGCGGCGTCCGTGATGATGCCCGCTGCGGCGACATGGAGCTTGTGTGAGACCTCTTCCCAGGCGACGGGGTCGTCGGGATGGCCCTTCGGCTGTTCGCGTCGCCAGCGGAGAGCAGCTCCGTCCCTGGTCTCGACCGCCATGTCCACACCCCCCTCCGGGAGCGACCGGTCCTCGCGGACGGTGATCTTCTCGGCCGCGAACTCGGAGACGTCGGGATCGACCAGGCGGTCGGGGGCGAACTGCTCGAGCCAGACGGTCCGGTCGTGCAACGCGACCGAGGTGACGTATCGTGCCGAGAGCTGGGCCTGGAATGGGGTGCTCCATGGCATGTCGGCGTTCATCTGATAGTTGTCGGGCGGCAGGCCAACGGTGACGCGGGCGATCTCGCCTATCTGGGGAACGGCCTCGGACGAGATGATGGTCATCACCCCCTGCAACGCGGCTGCCGACGGCCAGAGACGGGTCGTGATCCCCATCAGCTCCCAGCGCTCACCGAGCCCGTCAGTGATCAGCCCGGGCTTGCCTCCATCGGAGTAGGTGCCCAAGAGCCCTCCGTCCTCGGTGGTGAGGACGTCCGTCGGCCCCAGGAACCCGTCACGGGCCATCTCCACGGACATCAGGCCGCCAAGGGCGGCTCGAGCCTGGTTGAACTTGATGGTCGGGGTCCCGAACGCGGCAAAGGTCCCGGCGGAGTGGGCCGCTGCGAGCCCGATCGCTCTCTCCGTCGACTCGGGATCCAGGCCTATGGACCGGGCGCCTCCGATGGCCCCTCCGATCGGGCCCACGACTCCGGTGGTGTGCCAGCCCCGCGACCGGAGCTCGGGATAATCGAGGGCCTGGCCGATGCGAACCGTGGCCTCGAACCCGATCGCCAGCCCTGCCAGGAGATCGGGGCCACCGCTGCCGTCGCCCGTCGCCAGTGCAAGGACCGCGGGGGCCACCACCGGTGTCACGTGGCAGAGCGTGGGTTGATGCATGTCGCACAAGGACCGTGCGGTGATGAGGTAGCCGTTGACCATTGCCGCCCCTCCTCTCGACAGGGGACGCCCACCGATCACGCACGACTCACCGGGCCCCAGCATCGACCGTGCCGAAGCATCGATCATCCGCGCCTCGTTCGAGGTCCAGCCGGTGAGACCAGAGGCCAGGGCGTCGATCAGGAGTAGCTTGACCCGCCGACCCACTTCTGGTGGCAATCCGGCGGGTGTGAGACCCGAGGCGAACTCGGCCAGGGACCGAGTAGCTGCCGTCTCTTTCATCGCCAAGACCAATCAGCAGCAAATTTTGTCACGTATAGGATCATCGGATGAACTCGACTCGGAGGGCGGAATTGGCGACAGAACATTACAACGGGGCCCGGACCGTCGATTACACGCCGACCGAGCCGGACACGGCGATCCCGGCTTCCGGAGGCGGGTATGCCGATCTCAGGGCATGGTTGCGCGGTGTGGACCAGATCGGCCAGCTGCGTGTCGTGGAGGGGGCGGATTGGGAGGAGAACATCGGCCGCGTCTCGG
>JBOGEU010000162.1:0-4907 GCA_050741995.1 Acidimicrobiia bacterium
GTCCACGAGCACGAGTTCGTCGAAGCACCGGGAGGGATCGGGATCGTCCGCCAGATCTGTGCCGAATGCGGCTACATCTCGATCGGCGTCTCCGACTGACCGACCTCGCCGGCCCGGCCCCACCCCGTTCATAAGAGGGCCTTCTCGGAGAGGGCCGCCACCGGGACCCGGGTACTCTCGTCGGGTGACTGCAATCATCCGGCCGGTGATTCTCTCCGGGGGCGCCGGGACCAGGCTCTGGCCCCTGTCGACGGAGAAACATCCCAAGCAATTCCTGCCGCTCTTGGGCGAGCCGCTGTTCGAGGCAACCCTGCGCCGGGTCCGGGGGTTGGAGCACTTGGGGCCGATCACGGTGGTCACCGGTGACGGTCACCTCGGATCGATCGATCAGGCGCTCGAGAACGTCTCTGCGGCCGAGTCGGCGACCATCATCATCGAACCGGCCGGGCGCAACACCGCCCCTGCCGTCCTGGCTGCCGCCCTCGTCGCCGATCGTGACGACGTCCTGGTCGTTCTTCCCTCGGACCACGTGATCGCCGACGTGGACGGCTTCCGCGCCGCCGTCCGGCACGCAATCGCCCTCGCATCCGAGGGGGCGCTGGTCATCTTCGGCGTCCAGCCGACGCGGCCCGAGACCGGCTACGGGTATATCGAGAAGGGGGAGCCCATAGACGGCGGGTATCGGGTTGCTCGTTTCAAGGAGAAGCCGGAACACGACGAGGCTGAGCAATTGGTCGCGGCCCGGACCCACCTCTGGAACTGCGGGATGTTCGTGTTCAGTGCGGGCGCCCTGCTGGAGGAAGCCCGGCGGCACAGCCCCGACCTGGTCGCCGGTGTCGGCGCCGCGCTCCCCGCCGGGAGAGGAGACCGGATCCGACTCGGGCCTGCCTTCGCCGACGTGGCGGCGATCTCCCTCGACCACGCGGTCATCGAGAAGACGGGGAGGGCGATCGTGATCCCGGTGGACGTCGGTTGGAGCGACATCGGGTCATGGCAATCGCTTTGGGAGCTGTCGGGGCATGACGCATCCGGCAATGCCCTGGTCGGCGAGGTCAGAGCCGTGGGCGTGACCAACTCATATGTCCTGTCCAGCTCGCGGACCATTGCCATTGCCGGGGTGGACGGCATGGTGGTGGTGGAGACTCCGGATGCGGTCATGGTGTTGCCGATGTCCGCGTCACAGAAGGTGCGAGAGCTGGTGAATCCGCCCCCGGCGGCCGGCCCCGCTGATTGAAGCTTCCGGCGCCCACTCCATACCATCGCCACCGATGAGACGCCTGATGATCCTGAGCGTGCTGGCGGCATCGCTGGTGGGTTGCGTCGGCCGTCCTCCAGCCGGGGCCACCGGCGAGGAGATCTACCTCCAACTCTGCTCGAATTGCCATGGCGACCGGCTCCAGGGGGCGCTCGGCCCCGCTCTGGGCTCCGGATCCAATGCTGCCCGGCAGCCGGATGAGTTCCTCACGATGACGATCTCGGATGGTCGGGGGAGGATGCCTTCTTTCGACTCCTCTTTGAGCAGAGATCAGGTGGACCGGCTGGTTTCCTATCTGCGAGCGGTCCAGGGCCAATGAGCGCGCTTCTCGAGGCCCTCGAGCTGCACCCGATCCGAATCCCGATGCGGCACCGGTTCCGCCGGGTGGATCACCGCGAGGCGGTGCTGATCAAAGGTCCGTCGGGCTGGGGGGAGTTCTCACCGTTCCCCGACTATCCGCCGCAGGTCACCACCCGGTGGCTGGCCGCCGCTCTCGAAGCGGCATGCAGCAGCCTGCCCGAGCCGGGGCGGTCCACCATCCCAGTCAACGTCACCGTGCCCGCGGTGTCCCCTGACCTGGCCTCCGCCCTGGTTCTGGAGTCGGGCGCCGGCACCGCCAAGGTCAAGGTCGGAGAGCCGGGTCAGGCTCCCGAGGAGGACGAGGCCCGGCTGACGGCGGTCAGGGAGGCGATGGGGCCGAATGGGAAGATTCGAATCGATGTCAATGCTTCCTGGGACCTCGACACGGCGACCGAGCGTCTTGCATCGCTCTCGCGGTTCGACCTCGAGTACGCCGAGCAACCCGTGGCGAGTCTCGAGGACATGGTCGAGCTGAAGCGGCGCACGGAGGTGCCCCTCGCCGCCGACGAATTGGTGCGTCTCCGCCCCGACCCGCTGGAGGTGGCCGAGATGGGAGCCGCCGATGTGCTCGTGGTCAAGGTCCAGCCATTGGGCGGGGTGTCGAGGACGCTCGACATCGCCGCTCGCGCCGGCCTCCCCATCGTCGTCTCCTCGGCGCTCGAGACCTCCGTCGGCATCTACTCGGGCCTGCTCGCCGCGTCGTTGCTCGGCGACCTTCCGTATGCGTGCGGCCTGGGCACCGTGGCCTTGATGGAGGGAGACCCGACCCGGGAGCCACTGGTCTCGATGAATGGCGAGTTGGAGGTCCGGCGACCCGCCCCGGACCCGGAGCTCCTCGAGAGGTGGCGGCCCGATCGGGACCGCGCCGCGGAGATGCTGCGTAAGGTCCGATCGGCCGCCATGGTTCTCACATGAGACGGCTCAGAGCATGACGCAGCCCAATCCGAGCACGGCACAGGCCCGGGCCATCGCAGACGAGTTGCATCGCCACGGCGTCGACTACGCGGTGATCTCACCCGGTTCGCGATCGGCGGCCATGGCCATCGCGCTCGACGGGCACCCGGGGATCGAGACCAGGGTGGTCCTCGACGAGCGGTCTGCTGCCTTTCACGCCCTGGGCCGCTCACGCGCCAGCGGGTCTCCGTCGGTCGCTTTGTGCACTTCGGGCACCGCGGTGGCCAATTACCTGCCCGCCGTGGTCGAGGCCGACCTGTCACTCATTCCCTTGATCGTGATCTCGGCGGACCGACCTCCGGACCTGCTCCATGTCGGAGCCAACCAGACCATCGATCAGGTCAGGATCTTCGGTGGCAAGACGCGGTGGTTCTGTGACGTGCCCGCCGCCGACTCGACACGAGACTGGAACGCATACTGGCGGAGCACCGTCTCGCAGGCCGCAGCCAGGGCGAATGGCCATCGCGGCCGTCCGGGACCGGTTCACCTCAACATCGCCTTCCGGGAGCCGACGGTCCCGGTGGGTGACGACGGCCGCTCGGCGGCGGATCCCTACCCATTCGCCATCGAGGGGCGCTCGCCGGGCGCCAGATGGCAGGACCACCACCGGGCGCCTGCCGGTCCCGCCGACCTCCGGGCACTCGGGGGCAAACAAGGCCTGCTGGTGGCCGGTGAGGGTGACTTCGACCCGATCGCCCTGAATCAGGCTGCTGAGCGCCTGCAGTGGCCGGTGCTGGGAACGGCCGCCTCGGGGCTCCGCGGGGGAAAAGTGATCACCACGTATCATCACCTGCTGGTCGAAGATGTCCCGCCCTCGATGCGCCCCGAGGTCGTCGTGACGGTGGGGCGGATCGGGCCCAGTGATCGGCTCGGCTCCCTGACCGGGCTCGGGGCCCTCCAGGTGCATGTCGACCGCTGGGGCTCGTGGAACGATCCCCGGCGTCACGCGACGCACGTCATCCAGGCCGACCCTGTGGCGACACTCGACTCGATCGGCCCGGCGCCGGGCGATGGGCTCCTCGCGACATGGGTCGCAGCGGACGCCACGATGAGGGCTGCGCTGGATGAGCGCCTCGCAGCCGATCCGGAGCCGACCGGGCCTTCGGTGGCCAGGGCGTTGGGCGAGCTCGAGTTCGACCGACTGGTCGCCGCCTCGTCGATGCCGATAAGGGACGTCGACGCTCACACCGTGCACCGGGCGAGGGTGTTCTCCAACCGGGGAGCTTCCGGCATCGACGGGTTCGTGTCCACCGCACTGGGCGCGGCCTCGGTGGGTGGCCGCACCGTGGCCCTCGCCGGCGACCTCTCCATGCTCCACGATGTCGGGGGACTCGTTTCCGACCAACTCCCGGGCGTGGTCTTCGTTGTCATCGACAACGGGGGGGGAGGTCTGTTCGACCTGCTCCCACAGGCCGATCACGCTCCAGCCTTCGAGCGCCTCTTCGTGGCCCCGCACCATCTCGAACTGTCGGCTGTCGGCGAGGCCTACGGTGTGCGCTCGTCCCTCGCCACCGGCATCGGGCCCATGGCGCGACTGGTCGCCGAATCACTCGAAGCAGGGGAGGCTCATCTGGTGGTGGTGCCCGTCGACAGGGAGGCAGACTTGAAGCAACGCCGGACATTGGACGACACGGCGAGGGCGATCTGCGCCGGCTTCAGCTGATGCCGAGGGCTCTGAGCATGGGGCGCAGCTTGATCTGAGTCTCCTCCAGCTCGAGGGCGGGATCGGAGCCGTCCACGATCCCGGCCCCACTGTGCAGCGTGGCGAATCTCCCTTCGATCAGCCCGCATCTGAGGGCAATGGCGAACTCGCCTTCACCCGACCTGTCGAGCCATCCCACAGGCCCGGCGTACCGGCCCCGATCGTGGTCTTCGAGCTCTCGTATCAGCTCGAGTGCCGACTTCGTCGGCGTGCCGGCCACCGCGGCGGTGGGGTGCAGGGACGACAGGAGATCGGTGACCATGGTCCCCGAGTGGGTCTCGCCCGCGAAGCTGGTCGAGAGATGCCGGATGTCGCCATAAGTCGCGATCCGGGTCGGCGACCGCTCCAGGCGCAGGCAGAACGGGCCGAGGGCCTCCTCCACGGAGTCGGCGGCCAGGCCGTGCTCGCGTGCCATCTTCTTCGAGTCGAGGAGCTGGGCCCCGGAGCCCTGGTCGGCGGATCCTGCCAGCGAGGTCGACCTCGCCTTGCCCTGGTGCAAGGACACCAGCAACTCGGGCGATGAGCCCACGAAGCCGTCGACGAGGAAGGTGTGCGAGAGCTGCTCGACGGAGGCGAGCCGGGACAGGACGAGAGAGGGTGATATCTCACTCTCGAGCTCGACGACCGTCCGTCGCG
>JBOGEU010000163.1:0-12286 GCA_050741995.1 Acidimicrobiia bacterium
CGCTCCCCATCGACGAATGACGGCGCCACTCCCGCGATTGCGGCGTAGCCACCGGCCTCGCTGCGGATGACATGGGCACCGGCGTCGACGAAGAACTCGTCGCCCGGTCGGCAATGGACCATGAGCGAGACCAGATTGGCCATGGTGCCACTGAGCACCAGAAGCGACCCGTCCCGGCCCAGCATCTCTGCCACACGCTCTTCGAGCCGGATGACGGTGGGATCCTCCCGATAGGTGTCATCTCCCAACTCGGCGCTGCTCATCGCCTGCAACATGGCTTCTGTGGGAAGCGTCTGGGTGTCGCTCCGGAGGTTCACCGGCCGCGTCATCGGAATTGCGCCGTGATCACGGTGGGCTCCAGTCAGGTCGCCGGCGTCCAGCAGAGACGCCGTGGCTCAACCATCCTCCGCCAGGTAGGCGACCGCGGCCACCTCGATCAGGGCCCCGAACAGCAGGCCCGCGACCTTCACCGCAGCGCTGGCCGGACGGTGCTCGGGGAATCGCTCGGCTCGCACCCGATCGAATTCCGGATAGTGCTCGAGCTCGGTGAGGTAGACGGTGATGCTGACCACATTGCTGAGATCGCCACCGGCGTCGTTGAGCAGAGACTCGATGCGGTCGAGACAGCGATGGGTCTGAGTCGCGACATCGGTGCCGACTATCCGACGGTTCTCGTCAAAGGCGAGCTGGCCGGCGATATGGGCCCAGCGACCGGGACCGGACACCGTGACGATGTCGGAATAGCTGGTGTCGCCGGTCCTGGATCGGTGAATGGCCATCGTCACCTGCTGCCTTAGTCGGCCCGCCCTCCCTGGTCCTCGTCCTCGTTGAGGAGACCTGACAGCGTCACCACCGCCTTGTTCCGATGGGCGTCCATGATCTGCACCGCCAATGCGGCGTCCCGCCGGCGACAGGCCTCGATCAACTCGTTGTGCTCGCTGAGCATCCGTAGACGGGCTTGGGGATCGTTGAAGATCGAGGTGCGATAGACATCGGCACTCTTCCACAGTGCCTCGATGTGCTGGCGGAGCCGCGGAAGGTCGGCGTGGTCGAACAGGGCGAAATGGAAACCATGGTTCAGGCTGACGAACGCGGCCACGTCGTCGGCATCGTTGGCCTCCACCATCTCGCTGTTCATCGCATCCATCCGATCCACCAGCTCGTCGTCCATGCCGGCCACGGCACGTCTGATCGCCTCGGTCTCGAGCAGGCCCCGAATCAGGTTGATCTCGACGACCGCCTCCCGGGAGAGAGCGCTCACCCAGTACCCGCGATGCGGCGAATACTCCAACTGACCGTCCGCCCTCAGCACGTTGAGCGCCTCGCGCACCGGGACCCGGCTCACGCCCATCTGCTCGGCGATCGCATCCTGGTACAGCCGCTCTCCGGGTCTCAACTCCCCGGTGGCTATCGATTGGCGCAGGGCCATGAGCACCGCCTCCTGTGTGGTCGGGGGTCGGCTGAGTCGGGTGCTCCGACCTGCTTTGCCCGATTCGGCCGATTGCTTCGCCATGGTCCTCTGATTGTCCCACGCCAAGCGGGCCGGGGACGTTCTTGCGCCTGAAGTGAACAAACTATACTGTATACATCTTGCGCAGAGATTCGCCGTCTGATCTCCCCGCAGTGGCCATTCTCGGGGCCGGGACGATGGGCCCCGGGATCGCCGCCGCGTTCGCAGCCTCGGGGTTTGCCACCTCGCTGTGGGCCCGCCGCCTGGCTGCGGCCGAGACTGCGGTGGAGGACGCTCGTCGCCGGGTGACGATGCTGGTCGACAACCGGCTGGCGGAGCCCGGTGAGCGACATTTGGAGCCAACCGACGACTTGGCGGCCGCCCTCGACGGGGCCGAGCTGGTCGTCGAGGCCATATCCGAAGACCTCGATGCCAAGCGGTCGCTCTTCGCCGACGTCGAGGAAAGGGCGGGCTCGGGGGCGCTCCTCGCCTCGACCACCTCAGGTCTCGATGTGGGGGAGATCGCCCGCAGCGCTCACCGGCCCGAGCGCTTCGTGGTCATGCACTTCTGGAATCCGGCCCACCTCATCCCGCTGGTGGAGGTGCTCGGCGGCAGCGACACGGCTCCCGAGATGGTGGACGAGGCCTGCTCTCTGGTGAGACGACTCGGCAAGCACCCGGTCCGGCTCAACAAGTTCGTCCCCGGCTTCCTCGGCGTGCGTCTCCAGCAAGCCGTGGTCCGCGAGTCGGTGGCCCTGCTGGAGGCAGGCGTCGCCAGTGCCGAGGACATCGACGCCGCGACCAGACTCAGTTTCGGGGCCAGGTTCCCGGTGATCGGCCCCCTGGAGACCTCGGATCTCGGAGGGCTCGACGTGATCCTCTCGATTCACGAGTACCTCCTCGCCGACCTCGACTGCTCGCAGAGCCCGCAAACCCTGCTCCGGGAGCTGGTCGGCGACGGGCATCTCGGGGTGAAGACCGGGCGTGGCTTCTACGACTGGGCTTCCCGCGATGCAGCCGAGCTCGCCCGTCGTCGGGACGAGGAGCTGATCGCACGCGTCAAGTCACTGCGCGATCGAGGGGACTTGGCGCGTGTCTGACCGCGGGCGGGTGGCCGGAGCGAGGGCTGAGGGATTGGAGGCTCCGTGCAACTGCAGCACGTGTTCACGGTCCCTGTAGACCGGGAGACCACCTTCGCCATCCTGAGCGACATCCTTCTTGTTGCCGGCTGCATGCCTGGAGCCACCGTGGACAAGGTCGAGGAAGATGGCAGCTTCTCGGGCCAGGTCGAGGTCAGGTTGGGACCGATGCAGGTGACCTACCGTGGAGAGGCCCGATTCGTCGAGCTCGACGAGACCCGGGGCTCGGCAGTGCTCGAGGCAAAGGGGAGAGAGTTACGAGGCAGCGGAACGGCACGGGCCAGGGTCTCGGTGCAGCTCGAGCAGCGGGACTCAGGGGAGACCGGTGTCAGCGTCGAAACCGACCTCCACATCACCGGCCGCCCGGCCCAATTCGGCCGGGGGGTCATCGGTGACGTGAGCGACCGGCTGTTGTCCCAATTCGCGGCATGTCTTCAGGACGAGATCTCCCGCAGCGGGGACGAAGTGAAAGAAGGCGGGCCTTGACCCTGCCGGACTTCGAGCTCCAGCGTCCCGAGACCCTGGCCGAGGCGCTCGGGTTGCTCTCCGAGCATGGTGAGAGCGCAGCCTTCTACATGGGCGGCACCGAGTTGCTGTTGGCAATGAAATACGGTTTTGCCCACCCATCGGTCCTGGTCGACGGGAAACGGCTTCGCGAGCTGAGGGCAACCGGTGCCGACGACGATTGGTTGCTCCTCGGTGCCGGGATGACCCATCGCCAGCTCGAAACGAGCCCGATGCTCCGGGAGGCGCTCCCCGAGCTTGCACTGGTCGAGGCCACCGTGGCCAACGTGCGGGTGAGGGCGGCCGGGACGCTTGGCGGCAACCTGTGCTTCGCCGAGCCCCACTCCGATCCCGCCACACTCCTCATCGCACTCGGGGCCGAGGTCGAACTGGCTTCGATGTCCGGGGTGCGCTCGGTGTCGATGGAGGATTTCGTGCTCGGCCCGCTGCAGACCGCCCTCCGCCCTGGAGAGGTCATGACCACCATCCGCATCCCGCGTCCCGCAGCCGGGACCAGGGTGGCATTCGAGCGGATACGGCTCAGGGAGCGCCCGGTGGCCAACGTGGCCGTGGCCCTGACGGCGGGAGGGGCCCGGGTCGTGGTCGGGGCGGTGGGGCCGCGTCCGGTGAGGATCACCGAGGCCGAGGATCTGCTCGCCGATCATCCCGATGCCATCGACGAGGCCTGCGCATTGGTGGGAGCCGGAGTGCGTCCATACGCCGACTCGGAGGGCAGCATCGAGTACAAGCGCCATCTGGCTTCCGTCGTCACCGGGCGAGCGTTGAGGAGGGCGGCGGCATGACTATCGGGGGCGGTGCCAGTCGGTCGGGGGTCGTCGGCGCCCGTATCCCGGGTGTCGACTCGTACGACAAAGTCACCGGGCGGGCGGGATTCGCCGGCGATGTCCGCCTCCCCGGCATGCTGCTCGCGGCCATCGTCAAGAGCCCGGTCCCCAAAGGTCGGATCCTGGCCGTCGACGCCAGGGCGGCAATGGAAATCCCCGGGGTCAAGCTGGTGGTGACCGCCGATGACCTCCGGTCGGCTCCGATCGGGTGCAGCGACATTCGATACGGGGTGGTGGTGAGGGATCGCCCGATCCTCGCCGAGGGCAGAGTCAGCTTTCAGGGCGAGCCGGTGGCGGCGGTGGTCGCCGTTGACCGCGAAACGGCGCGGGCGGCGGCGACGCAGGTCGTGGTGGACGTCGAGGAAGAGCCTGCGGCCACCGACCTCGATTCGGCGCTCGAGCCCGGCGCTCCCCTCGTCCACGTGGCGCCCTTCGAGATCGAGGACGCGGTGTACAAGTCACCGTTGCCCCTCGAATTCGGGGATTCGAACGTCACCCTCACCTATGTGACCGAGGACGGCGATGTCGAGGCGGCGCTGACGGCCAGCGCCAAGAGGTATGAGGCTTCCTACCGCTTTCCCGCCATCTACCAATATGCGATGGAGCCCTTTTGCTCTGTCGCCCAGGTCGACAGGGTGGGGATAACGGTCTGGTCCTCCGCCCAGCATCCTTCGCAGGTCACTCGTGATCTGGCCCGGATATTCGATGTCCCGTTGGCCAATGTCAGGGTCGTCGTCCCCTACGTCGGGGGTGGGTTCGGGAGCAAGTCGTTCACCCATATCGAGCCGCTCACCGTGGCCCTGGCCAAAGCAGTGGGGGGGCCGGTGCGTCTCGAGCTCGACATCGCCGAGTCGATGACGATCAGCCGCCGTCACAATGCCCTGGCCCGGGTGCGCTCGGGTGTCGACGAGCACGGCCAGATCGTCGCCTTCGACATCGATCTTGCCTACGACGGCGGCGCCTACACCCTGCTCGGACCATACGTGGTGGCCAAGGGCGCCTTCCGGGGCCTCGGTGGCTACGAGTTCCCGAATTACCGGGCGACATCGAAGCTGGTGTTCACCAACACCTCCCCGGCCGGCTCGATGCGGTCGGTGGGAGGCCCTCAGGCTGCATTCGCCCTCGAGTCCCATCTCGACGAGATCGCCCGCGACCTCGGTGTCGACCCATACGACTTCCGGCGGCGTCATGTTGCGGCCCGCGGCTCGGAGTTCCGGAGAGGGCGGACTCCCATGGATGCAGATCTGCACGACGACCTCAAGATGCTGGAGGCGATTCCTTGGGAATCCGGGTCGTCAGACGCAGGTGATTCGCTACTGCGCGGCACCGGGGTGGCGATGGGCATCGCCGACCCGGGTGCCTCTCCGGTGTCGAGTGCTGTGGTTCGCCTCAATGCCGACGGCTCGCTCACGGTGAGCGTCGGGAGCACGGAGATCGGGCAAGGGGTGCGGACCGTTGTCTCCCAGATAGCGGCGGAGACGTTAGGAGTGCCTTTCGAGCACGTTGCGGTGACCTACACCGACACCGGCTATGGCCCCTACGACGCATCGACCGGGGCCAGCCGCTCCACCACGATGTCGGGCCTGGCCGTGCACCGGGCCACGACCTCGATCCGGGAGCGGGTGGTGAGGATGGCGGCGGAGACGTGGGGCTGTGAAGAGGGCGTCATCGAGATCATCGACGGTGTGGTCCAGGGGCCTGATTCGTCGGAGCCTCTCGGCTACTTCGTCGGCGAGTACTTCGGGCAGAGGGGAGGCAACTTCTTCGGCGTCGGCGAGGTCACCGCCCACGAGTTCCCGACCACCCCACCGTTCTGGGAGGTGGCGGCGGCGGTCGCCGACGTCGTGGTGGACCCCGACACAGGCGAGATTCGGGTCGAGGCGTACAGGTCGATGGCCGATGTCGGGAAAGCGGTGAACCCGCTGCTCATGGAAGGCCAGGAGGAGGGCGCCGTGGTCCAGGGGATCGGGCACACCCTCTTCGAGTCCATGGAGTGGGAGGACGGCATGCTCATGAACGACTCGATTCTCGAGTATCGGGTGCCACGCATCGGTGACATACCGACCTACATGCGTGGCGAGCTCGCCGAGGGCGGAGACGGCCCGGGGCCCTTCGGGCTGAAGGGGGCCGGTGAAGGCGGAGTCATCCCGGTGGGCGGGGCGGTGGCCAACGCCGTCTTCGACGCCACCGGGGCCAGGATCCGGGAGTTGCCGCTGACGCCGGAGCGGGTCTGGCGGGCGATTCGGGAAACACGTGCCGGCCAGGGGGAGGAGGGGCGATGAATGCCGTTGCCGTCGAATTCGTGCTCAACGGCCGTCCCGAGTCGATCGAGGTTCGCGCCAACTCCCTGATGCTCGACGTGATCCGGGACCATTTCGGCCTGACGGGCGCAAAGCGGTCCTGCGACGCACAGGTCTGTGGGGCATGCACCATCCTCAAGGACGGGGTCCCGGTAAGTGCCTGCACCACCCTTGCCGCCGACATGGACGGGGCGGAGATCCTGACCATCGAGGGCCTGGCCGCCAACGACGGTGAGCTTCATCCCCTGCAGCGGAGCTTCGTCGACATGGGCGGTCTGCAATGTGGCTTCTGCACCCCCGGTTTTATCCTGACCGCTCATGCGCTGATCAGCGACGGCATCACCCGTGAGGACGAGCTGGTCGAAGGGCTGGAAGGCAACATCTGCCGTTGCACCGGGTATCGGAAGATCATCGATGCGGTCACGGTGGCTGCCGGCGTGATGACCGGCGAGCGGGACTGAAAGGAAACCGTTGTGAAGGAGAACCTGCCCCAGAGCTTCCGCGAGCTGGTGCCGTTCCTCGAAGCGCGTGGCGACCTGGTGCGGGTGCGCAGGGAGGTGGATCCGGTCTTCGAGGTCTCGGCCGTCGCCAAGAAGCTCGATCCGGGCCCTGCCCTGCTCTTCGAGAGCATCAAGGGTCACGACATGGCCATGGTCATCGGGACCGACGGTGATCGCCGCCGCATCGCCGACTCGATCGGCGTCTCGTCCATGGAGCTCACCGAGCACTACGCAAAGGCCGTCGCCGACCCCATCCCTGCGGTGGTCGTGGACGACGGCCCGGTCCAGGAGGTGATCAAGACCGAGGACATCGACGTGATGAGAGAGATGCCGGTCCTCACCCATTACGAGAAGGACGGCGGCCCCTATCTCACCACCGGAGTCGTGATTGCCGAAGACCCCGAGCGGGGAATCCGGAATGTGTCATACCACCGGCTGCAGGTCACCGGTCCTGACGAGTTGCGCGGGCTGATCGTGCCCCGCCATCTGCGGGAGATGGTGCAGACCGCCGAGGCGGAGGACCGCCCGGTCCCGGTGGCGATCGTCCTCGGGCTCGACTCTGCCGAGAGGCTGGCGGCAGCCACCTGGGGGTCGGCGATCCCCCTTGGCTTCGACGAGTTGTCCATCGCCGGCGCCCTCAAGGGCCGGCCCGAGGAGATCGTGAGATGTGTGACGGTCCCGGTCCACGTCCCGGCCCACGCCGAGATCGTGATCGAGGCCGAGATCCTCCCCCACGTGCGCAAGCCGGAGGGCCCCTTCGCCGAGTTCACCGGCAATTACGGCCCGATCGGCGACCGCGAGGTCTTCAGGGTCAAGGCGATCACGAGGCGGGCCGATGCGATGACTCAAGGCATGATCGCCTTCACCTCGGAGCATCACAACCTGCTCGGCCTGCCCTACGAGCCGGTCGTTCTCAACACCCTGCGCGGTGTGCTCCCCTACACCGAGGCGGTCCACATCACCGCCGGCGGATGTGGCAAGTTCCACTGCATCGTGCGTATCGAGAAGCGGCACGAAGGTGACGGGAAGGATGCGATCATTGCCGCCCTGCACGCGGTTCGCGACATCAAGCAGGTCGTCGTCGTCGACAACGACGTCGATCCTTTCGACCCCAAGGACGTGGAATGGGCGATCGCGACCAGATTCCGCGCCGATCAGGACCTCGTCGTGATAACCGGAGCCAAGGGAAACGAGCTCGATCCCTCCACCGCGGGCAGCGCCATCACGTCCAAGATGGGGCTCGACGCCACCAAACCACTGGGGGAGGCGGGTCGGTTCGAGAAAGTGCGGGTGCCCGGTTTCGATGACATCGATGTCTCCGACTACATCACCTGAGCCGCCGTCGATGCCGATCCCGGCCGAGGTGCGGGATCTCTTCGAAACGGATGACCTCGAGGGTCGATTCGGCCTGGCCTACGAGTTGGCGACTGTCGACGAGGACGGATGGCCGAGGATCGCCATGCTCAGTCATGGCGAGATCACGACCACGGCTGACAGTGTTCGGCTCGTCCTGTGGGGCGGCTCGAGCACCGGCAAGAACCTCGCCTCCGGACGTCCGGCGCTTCTCTCCGTGGTCTCGGAGGGCTTGGTCTGCTACCTGTCGGGGCGGGCCCGCCACCTTCGGTCGGCATCGGGTCTCGACGCCTTCGAGCTGACCGTGGAGCGGGTGCGCATCGACACCCACCAGGGATTCCCGGTTCGATCACCGATCCGGTTCGAGGCCGAGGACGGCGACCGGAGCGCCGCAGTGGAGGAGTGGCGGCGACAGCTCGGGTTGCTCGAGGGCTGAGCCAATGCTCGCCGCCGGGACCCGGCCCTCGAGCGATGCCACTTCGCAGTCCGGCTAGATCAGGTTTCGAACCTCGAAGACGACACAGCCCGAATTGGAGCCCCATCGCCCGTCGAGGAGGTCGAGGTCCACGTTCCCATAGGTGCCCGCAGGATGGACACCTCCGCTATCCAGCCCAACCAACTCCCCACTGACGATCCAGAGCTCGCTTCGGCCCATCTCACCCTCCACTTCGGACGGCTTGGAGGAGCCGGGATGGAACTTCACCAGCCGGCCATAGGACCCGGTGTCTTGGCAGCTGGTCAGGGTCTTGACGAAGACGCCCGCATCGGTGTCGATGCCGTCCCACTCGACCAACGCCGGATCGAAGAACTCCAGCTGTTGCTTCTTGATCCCAGCTTCGGGGTCGTTGTCTCGGAGCTCATAGGTGATTGCGCCACCGGGGGCTCGCCACGGCCCGTGGTCCATGTGATGGAGCCGGTTGGCGTACATCCCGGCGATGAAGTTCTGATCGAGGGTCAGATCGTGGATGGCGCCCTCGACGATCCACAGCTCCTCCAGATGATCGTGGCTCTGAGGACCGGCCACAGAGGTGTCGGTGCCGGGGAGGAACTTGAGCAGTCTCGTGTACGAGCCCGTGGCCTCGCATCTGGCCAGGGTCTTGGAGAGGAGCCCTTCGATGCCGGCCTCCGGCAGCCACGGTATGAGATCGGGGTCGTAGAACCCGACCGGTTCCTTTCGAATCACGATTCCTCCAGTTGGCGTGCTCGATATCCGAATGTGATCGAACGATCGAGGACCGGGTCGATGAGACTTCCCTCGAAGACCGGGTCGAAGTCGAACCCGCCCCCGAGGGACGACACCGTGCCTCCGAACACCAGGGTCCCCGGCGAGGCGTCGACCAACTCGAGAATCTCCTCGGGTGGCAGGAAGAAGTCGACTGCGGTCTCTTGATAGGGGCGCCGCTCCTCACCCACCCACGATCGCAAGATCAACCGATCCCAGTGGTCGGCCACCTCGTCGAACCTCCAGGCGCTGCGAGCCACCACCTTGGGCACGACCTGTTTCGACAGCGGGATCGACTCGGTCTCCAGAGCGCGGTCGGTGTGGTCGCTTCCCACAGTGACATGAAGCCCGTCATCGGTCACCAGGAGCACGAATTCCACCTCGCCGCACGTTTCGGCGCCGGCAACGTCGATCACATGGTGAGTGAGCACCCGATCCGCCCCGCAATAGAAGACGACCGGGGTCGACTTGGGGGCGGCGATGCCTTCCTCCTCCAGCTTGGCGACGTAGCGGGCCACGGCTTCGGTGTCCCGCCCCGTGTAGCCGGCAATAGCCGCGCGGTCGACCTCGACCCGCAGTGGTCGCTCGCCGGGGCGTTGGAAGATGAGCTCCGGGGTGGCCGGGGAGAGAACTCGGCGGTCGGCCAGTTGCCGGAACCGGGACCGTGCTTCGCGCACGGCGTCGATATCGATGACGGCCTCCACATTGGCCGGTTCGTCGCCCGCGCTTGCGATCGGGGTCCCCCAGGGATCCACGATGGCCGAGTTGCCGCAGAGCGTGGGGCCCGACTCTGTGGGACCGACCCCGTTGGCCGCGATCAGGTACACCTGGTTCTCCAAAGCCCTCGACCGCAGGAGCGTCGACCAGGCGCGGACCCGGGGATACGGCCATGCCGAGGCGACGAGGAAGATCTCGGCGCCCATGTCGGTCATCAGACGGAACTGCTCGGGGAATCGGAGGTCGTAACAGACCGCCATGCCCATCCTCCCGATCGAGGTGTCGACCACGGTCGGGGCGGTACCTGGGGTCAGCACCTCGGGCTCCCGGCTCCCGTAGCCGAACAGGTGGATCTTCGAGTACGAGGCGAGCTCGTTGCCGGCCGGGTCGAGGAGGATGCTCGTGTTGAACAGCTTTCCCTCCCGCTGCTCCACGAAGGAGCCACTGTGGAGATGGGCACCCAGGGTTTGCGCCAACCCCTCGAGGAACGAGCGAATCTCGGGCGCCGACCGGGCGGACTCGTCGTACTCGTCGAATGCGAAATAGCCGGGGGTCCAGATCTCGGGGAGGACGACCAGATCGACGTCTGCCAGCGACGAGGTTGCCTTCTCCACACTCTCGAGGGCGATGTCCAGGCTCTGGCCCTCGAGCGAGGGGAGTTGGACGGCTACGACTCGAATTGGCATGGGGCTCCCGTTAGCTTGCTGGCTCTGCTCGGGCGGCCGGGAGCGACCGGTATCGCCCGAGGTTCCCCGCACGCCGAAAGCATATTATATTCAATCCGACACAGGCTTGCCCGGACGAAAAGAGTGAAGATGCGTTTTGGAGTTTGGATCCCTTCCTACACCTACCCGAACCTGGATTACGCCCGGGTCAAGCAGGATGTCGACACCTTCGCCCGCAAGGCGAACGACTACGGCATCGACTTGTGGACCATCGATCACCTGCTCCATGCCCCCGGCCTGTACGGGATGTCATGGCTCGAGCCGCTGCATGTATGCACCTGGGCTGCGGCGGTGGCGCCTGACGTGAAGATCGGGACCGGGATCCTGGTCCTGCCGACCCGCAACCCGGTCATGCTCGCCAAGGAGATCGCCACCATGGACTTCCTGTACGGCGGGCGCTTTCAATTCGGGATCGGCCCCGGGTGGTACGGGCCCGAGTTCGAAGCCACAGGGACCAAGCTGGCGGAGAGAGGCAGGCGCACCGATGAGATCTTGAGCGCGGTGCGTCGCCTGCTCACCGAGGACCATGTCACATTCGAGGGCGAGTTCTATCAGTTCCAGGACGTGACGATCGAGCCCCGACCCCCGGCGATGCCGCCGGTCTGGGTCGCCGGCGGCTCGCGCATCCCCGACGGGTCGTTCGACAACGACGTTCCGGTCTTGGCGAAGTCGGTCAAGGACCGGATTCTCGACGCCGACTGGTGGCTCTCCCGGTGCTCGGGAAAGCAAGAGTGGGTCAAGCGCGACTGGGAGATGCTGCAGTCCGAGGCCTCGAAGATCGGGCGCGAGCCGCCCCGCTTCGGTCACTGCAACTTCACCATGCTGGTGGACACCGCCGACACCGGCGCCGCCAAGGAGATCCAGCACAAGTACTTCGCCCAGGTGATGGGTGGGCATCGCAGCGACGAGCATCTCGAGGAGTCCTACATATTCGGGTCGATCGACGATGTCGTCGCCCGCCTGGTCGACTTGAAGGAAGCCGGTTGCGAGTACGTGGTCTTGGGCCCGACGAGTGACGAGCCCGAGCAACTCGACCTCCTGGCCAAACTCGTCATCCCTCAGGTCAACGGGTGAGATCCTTCGCCGCCGCATGTTCGACCGAGTCGATGGCGTGGGGACGATCCCCGTGAGCGAGGAGGAGATTTCGAAGCGCCTGCTGGAGGAACTCCAGGTCGTGATTGGTCAGAGCGGCCACGAGGCCGACCTCGTTGTCCAGATGGGCCGCGATCGCGGCGTCGATCGTCACCAGCCCGGAGTCGGTCAGCTTCACCAGGAGACTGCGGCCGTCGTGAGGTGCCGGGACCCGCTCTATCAGTCCGGCCTTCGCCAACCCATCGAGCCGATGAGTCATCGCCCCCGACGAGATGAGCAGGGAGTTGTAGAGAGCCGTCGGGGAGAGACAGAACGGGGCGCCGGCTCGGCGAAGCGCAGCCAGGACGTCGAAGCCTCCCCGATGCAGCCCGAAGGAGGCGAACACCTCGTCCTGGGCTTTCTCCAGCAGGTGAGCTGCCCGCGAGATCCGGGCGATGAT
>JBOGEU010000164.1:0-8978 GCA_050741995.1 Acidimicrobiia bacterium
CGACGAAGCTGTAGGGAGCGCTCATGTTGGCTCCGGGGAATGTGTAGCCACAGACCACCTCGGGGTCGACCACGATCTCGTCGTAGGTCCTGAGCAGAGGGATTTGAGGGATGTTGTCGAAGATCACGTTCCCGAACTCCATCCAGAGCGCAGCCTGCGCGTCGGGATCCAACTCGGCGAGAACGCCTTCGTACTGGGTGTCCCAATCCACCATCTCGATGGCCCGACCCGAGTCCTGGTTGGCATAGCCCGCCGGCTCGAAGCCGGTGATGTTCTCACTGGCGGTGTCGTCGAACTCGACCATCCGGTCGAACTCACGCGCCTCGCGCTGTGCGGAGAACTGACCGTCGTCCATCGAGACCAGCTCGACGACGAAGCCGACATCCTCGAGCATGACAGCCACGGCCTCGCTGAGGTCGTTCTTTGCGAAGACCTGGATCTCCACCGGCTCGCCCACCGCTTCGAGCAGGGCGCGGGCCCCTTCGGGGTCGTATCCGACCTCGTCGGCGTACCGTTCCTCCCACTCCGGGTTCCAGGAGGCGGTCTGCTCAGGTAGCCAGTACCACATGGTTGCGGTCTCCGCCTCACCGTTGTAGAACGCCTCGTTCAGCGCATCACGGTCGATCGCCTTGGAGGCAGCGCGACGGATGTCCTCGTTGCACCATGGGCTGTCGGGGAACTTTCGCTCGCCGCTGACGAAAACGTCCGCTGCGGGCTCGCCGGGTTGAGGTGGCTCGACGTAGTAGCACCCTTCCAGGGCGAGACCGTAACGCCGCCCCGGGAGCACCGACTTGATCACCGACATGCCCTGGGACTCGGCCTCGTCGCCGAGCTCGGTGGGCAGCCCGGTGAGGTGAATCTCATTGGCGAGCAGGGCGGAGAGACGGGTCGCGTCCTCGGGAATGTAGCGATACTCGAGCTCCTGGAAGCTGGCGTTCTGACGCCAGTGCTCGTACGGGATCTTTTCGAAGATCACGTTCTGGCCCGGGGTCCGCTCCAGGAACTGATAGGGCCCGGTTCCGGCGATGGGTGCCTCGTCCAGCGTGGGAGAGGCGGGCACACCGCCACCACGTGAGTCCCAGTCCGCCTTGCTCTTGATCGCGGTGCCGGCCGCGCCGTAACTGATCCCTTCGAAGAAGGAGTAGCTGAGGCCACCTTCGGCGATGTGGAAGATCACGGTGTAGTCGTCGACGATCTCGAACTCATCCACTGCGTTGCGGACCGCCTCGGCCACGCCGGAGATGGCTCCGGGGGGTTCGATGAGGTCGGTGAGCGAGAACACCACGTCTTCGGCAGTCATCTCGCCGAAGTCGTTGTGGAACTGAACTCCCTGACGGAGGTGGAACGTGAGTTGATCGCCGGCATCGTTGAGCTCCCAGCTCTCGGCCAGCATCGGGACCCATTGCGCGTTCTCGGGATCGACCGCGATCAGGTTCTCGTACATCGGCTTCAGCTGGTATTCGTCGTTGGGCTGGATCTCACGGTTGGGGTTGTTCGATTCCCCGTCGGGTGGTGGTGGCACGCCGAAGACGAGACGGCTGACCTCTTCCCCGTCTCCGGTGGTGTCTCCGTCGTCCGGTGCGGCTGTCGTGGTTGCCTCGTTGTCGTCGGTCGGCGCCGTCGTCGTGCTGTCCACGGTCTCGCCCGACGTACAAGCCGCCGCGAGCATGGCCAGACACAGCAACATCGCCAATCCCCTCAAACGCGAGGGGTGTTCAGATCGCAAGATGTACCTCCTCCTCGATCCGGCGCGAAATTATCATTGATCAACTATCGTCGCAAGCAGCAGACCCGGGTTTCGGGATAATCGCGAAAAAACCACGTACGAGGAAGAAAGGCGAATGACAGACGAAGCCCCCATCTACAAGCGTTTCGAAGGCAAGAGCGTGCTGGTCACCGGGGCCGGAACCGGTTTTGGGAGTGCGATCGCCTTTCGCGCCGCCCTAGAAGGCGCCCGGGTCGGGGTCCATTTCAACAAATCTCGGGCCGGGGCCGAAGCCACCGCGGAGCGGGTGCGATCCGTCGGGGGCGAGGCCACGTTGTACCAGGCCGACATCAGCTCCTGGGATGCGGTGCGGGCGATGGCCGATGCGGTGTTCGACGAATTCGACGGTCTCGACGTCCTGGTCAACAACGTCGGCGATGTCGCCACCGAGCAGATGTCATGGCAGGACATCACCCAGGAGATCATCGACCGGGTGCTCGACGTCGACATCAAGGGCACCCTCTACATGCATCATGAGTTCGGATCACGGATGCTCGATCAGGGCTCGGGCTCGATCATCAACATCGGGTCGACCGTCATCGTCCGCGGCAGCCCTCGGGCGCCGCAGTACGCCGCCGGCAAGTATGGCGTCCTCGGTCTCACCAAGTCCTACGCCAACGCTTTCGCTCCCACCGTGCGGGTCAACGCCTTTGCCCCCGGATTCATGGAGACCGAGGCAACGCTCGCCCGCGAGGACTGGAACACAGGGCGCAGGGAGCGGCTGATCGCCGCCACGCCGGCGGGAAGGATTCCGCCACCGAGCGATCTCGCCGCCGCCGCATTGTTCCTTGCCACCGACGACGCCTCCCACATGATCGGCAACTATCTGATCGCAGACGGCGGCTACAACATGATCGGGGCCTAGTGCTCCAACGGACCGCTCGTCAGCCGGTCACCGTTACGGTGCGGTGCATCCCCTGCTCGTAGTGGTCGATGAGATTGCCCTCACCGTCCTCGGACACGATTCGGCAACTGAAGACGTAGATCCCGGCCCTCAGGTCGACGTCCAGGGCCGCCTGCTCGCCCGATTCGACCAGACCGGTGGCGCCGATGACAGTCCCGCTCGAATCGGTCACCACCAGGGTGTGTGAGTAATCGCCGGTGTTGGTGGCGTGAAGCGTGGTGGGGCCGGCGGGGCCCAGGGTGCTCGGTCCATCGACTGCGCTTTCTCTGAGCACGTAGTCGGCGCCCCCGGCCATGACCGGGGAGGAGCAGGCCGCGATGAGCACCAGGGCGACGGCGGCGAGCACCCGAACCGGCCGTGAACCTTGGATCAGGGCACCGCTCATGCCCCGGCTCCGACAGTCTGGCGGGCGGTGAGCATCGGGACCGAGATCTCGAAGACGGTTCCCTCCGGGGAGGTCTGGACCCCGAGCGACCCTTCGAGCGCCTCGATGATCATCCGTGCCAGGTAGAGGCCGAGCCCGGTTCCCGAGCTGAAGCTGGACTTCTCGAATTTCTCGAAGATCCGGGGGAGGAAGCTGCGGTCGATTCCCGGGCCGTCGTCGGCGATCGTGATGAAGACGGCCTCGATCGGACGATGGCCGACCTCGACCTGTGCCACTATCTGGCTCGTGGGCCACCAACCCACCGAGATCGATTTGGCGCCATGTGTCAGTGCGTTGTCGACGAGGGAGGCGACGACGAGCCCGAGTGCCCCAAGATCGGTTCTCACGACGGCCCTCCCTTGGGGCACTGGCGGGGTGGCTGCGACAACCGCAGGGTGGGCCGAGGCAACTGCTGCCCACATCTCGTCGAACGCCACATCGGTCAGCTCGTAGGAGAGACCGCGGTTCTCGATGCGGGCCACGGCGAGTATCTGGTCGATGATCTCCTGCAATCGCGCCCCGTCGGCGATCATGGAGTCGAGCACCACCGCCCGATCGGTCTCGGACAGCCTCGTAGAGCGAAGCAGCTCGGCGCCCGTCACCACACTGGTGAGAGGAGTCCTCAGCTCGTGGTTGATCATCAGCACGAATTCGGAGCGAATCCTGATCTTCTCCTCGGCCAGGGCGAGTGCCTCCTCCGCCTGGTGCCGGGCCTGCTCGAGGCTTTGATTGGCGGCCTGCAGTTCCAGGGAGTGATTGCGCAGGAACTGTGATTCGAGTACGACCTCCCGATAGCGACGGACGGCCCTCGAGTGCCCGACGAAGACGACAGCACCGAACACAGCGAAGATCGCGGCCAGGCTGAGCAGCTGGATCGCCTCCGGCTGTATCGCCCCGGGCTGTGTTCGACGACCCAGCAGTTCCGAGACGTCGTAGTGGAGCATCACCGCCCCATCGCCGTCTTCGAGCGGGGAGATCACCTGGTAGAGGACAGACCCTGCAGGCCACTCGACCACACCGTCCAGCCAAAGGCCCTCGTCGATCGCAGTGGCGAGTGCCATGAACCGATGCTCGGCGGCCCCATATGAGAGGAGTTGATTGTGCGGCGGCTCACCGACCAGCGGGTCCGAGGTGGAGGCGACGACGACACCGTCGGCGTCCACCACGGAGACGGCCTCGATCTCGAGTGTGTTGCGGGCCATCCGCACTGCCGAGTCGAGGTCCGGGGTGCTCGAGATGATGGCGGCGGCGCCTGCCGAGTCGGCTACGAACACCTCACCTTCGCCGATCGGCACCGTCGAGTTCCGCTGCACGACGATTGCCGCGACGGCGGCAGCCGCGGTCAGCGCGGCGCATATCGCTGCGAGCACCAGCCACCAACTCGCGGGTCGTCGCGCCGAGGCGGATTCCTTTCGGTTCACTCAATGAAAATCGGCAACGAACCGCAGCATCTTGAGGAATCGAGGTGGGAGATGGCGGACCCAAAACGACCCGCGCCACCGTCACATGAGGTACCAGTCGAGGAATTGCTCCATCCGACGATAGAAGTGGAGTTGGGGCTCCCTCCTGAGCAGACCGTGGCCCTCGGTGGGGTAGGTGATGTACTCG
Source organism: Acidimicrobiia bacterium (assembly GCA_050741995.1). GTDB lineage: Bacteria > Actinomycetota > Acidimicrobiia > Spongiisociales > ZC4RG35 > JARDZU01. The sequence continues at coordinate 4,702 of JBOGEU010000164.1, forward strand.
TAGGATGCCCCGATCTGGTCCAGGGACTCGACCAGCTCTTCGGATTGCTTGGGGTGGACCCGCGCGTCCTGCTCCCCGTGCGCCACCAGTATCGGGCGGCTGATCCTGCCGATGTCATTGATCGGCGAGCCCGCGATGTAAGCCTGCCGATTCCGCGAGGGATGACCCATCATCCTCTCCAGGTCCTCGCCCCCTTCGCGGTCGCCCTGGGCCCATGAGGTGAGGATGTCGCAGTCGCCGTACTTGGCCACGCCGCATGCGAACGGGTTGTCCTTGCGCACCAGCGAGGCAAGGGCCAGATATGAGCCGTAGCTGGCGCCGTAGATGGCGATTCGCTGTGGGTCGACCCAGCCCAGACCGGCCAGGTAGCCGGCGGCGGCGATGCAGTCGTCGACATCCCCCACCCCCCAATTGCCGTGGTTCGCCCGTTCGAATTCGAGCCCATAGGTGGTCGAGCCCCGGAAGTTGATCGCCAGCCAGCCGTACCCTTTGTCGACGAAGTACTGGGCATGCCCGTCCCACTCGTCGCCGTAGCGGGAGGTGGGACCACCGTGGGGATAGACGATGGCCGGGACCGGTGTCGTGGTATCGGCAGGGCGGAAGAGAAAGCCTTCGATCTCGAGCCCTCCCGAGAGATAGCTGATCCGCTCGAGCTTGGCGTGCGGCGCCGAGCGGATAAGCGCCGGGGCGCCGTCGTAGAGAGTCGATCTGGCGCCGTCGTCGCCGACTCTCACGATCGAGGCGGGGCTGTCGAAGGCTTCGAACACCGACACCACCCCGAGAGGCGTCGTCAGCGGCGGGGCCCAGGTCCCACCCTCGGCCAGCAGCGCAACCGTCCCGTTGAGCCCGACCCGTACCAGATCGGTCTTACCCCGGTTGGCGGCCAGGGCGACGAGGCTCGTCCCGTCGTGCTGCCAGGCCAGATCGGAGAAGTCCCTGTCACCTCCTGCGAGCTTGGTGTGCCCGCTCCCGTCCAGATCGGTCAGGAAGACACCGGCCCGGTCCCCGTCATCCAGTGTGTAGGCCACTCGTTCGCGGCTCAACGCATGGTTTGCCGCCTGTCGATCGGGGTGGCCGACCAGCGTCGTCCACGATCCGTCAGGGTCGATCACGACGATGTCGCTTCGGCTGCGGTCGTCCTTTGGCCAGAACGTGATCACGAGGCGCCCATCGAATGCGGCACGGGGCCGCCCCACGTCACCGTCCTTGGGGCCGAGGGGAGACGGCCACGGGTCTTCGACGTCGACGACGGCCAGCCTCGAGCCGCGTTCGCGTTCCACGACCACTGCCAGACGCCGATCGTCGAGCCACACTCCCGCCGACCCGGCGAGCAAACGGCGGGAAGGCCCCCCGGTGACCGGGGCCAGACACACATGGCCTTCGCTGTTGTAGGCGAGTCGGGTCCCGTCCGGGGACCAGACGGGCGCCGTGTCGTCCCAATGGGCCACCGGGCCGCGGTCGGCAGTGATGCGTGTCGGGGCCCCGTATCCGGCGTCGAGCGACCAGAGCTCGGACCGTCCTTCGCTGTCGAGGACGAACGCCAGGCTGGAGCCATCGGGGCCGGCTGACAGGTGGTGGGGCCGTGCGGTGGCAAAGACCGCTTCGAGACGCCAATGATGCGGTGGACGTCGATCCGGGCGGGGCTGGCTGGGGACGCCGCCGACGACATCCTTGCCAAGCCATCCGGGTTTGCTCACCGCTGCGCGACCTCCAGCTACACGTTCGATCAAGATAGCCCTCGGGTCGCCAGAGCGAGCTCGGGATTCGATCGGAGAAAGGGAAGTCGAGACCGCCGTCACCTCCGGTGGTGGACACGACGGGTCGCTTCACGACCTAGTGCTCCGGGTCGCTCTAACCTCGCCGCCGAATGGCAGACATCCTGGGCTTTGGCGGCTACGTGCCCGAGCGGATCATGACCAACGAGGAATGGGCGGCACTGGTCGACACCACAGACGAGTGGATCACCCAGCGAACCGGCATCAAAAGGCGACGGATTGCCGCGGACGACGAGTCCACGCTCACACTTGCGGCCAATGCCGCGGGCATGGCGATCAAGGATGCCGGTCTCACCCCGGACGACATCGACGAGATCATCGTCGCCACCGACACCCCCGAGATGTACACCCCGGACACTGCGGCCCTGGTGCAAGACCTCCTGGGCTGTCGGAACATACCGACATACGACCTCGGTGGATCCGGCTGCGCCGGGTTCATCCAGGCTCTCGACGTGGCTCGGGCCAGGATCGCGTTCGAGCCGAAGAACGCCCTGGTGATCGGGGTCGAGTTGATCACGAGATTGGTGGATTGGTCAGATCGAGCCACGGCGGTCCTGTTCGGTGACGGCGCAGGAGCCGTGGTACTTGGCCCGGGCCCGGGGCGGGGCCGAATCCTCGACGTGGTCTCGGGCACCGACGGCTCGGCTGCGGGGATACTCACCCTTGCCGCCGGAGGGACGCGAAATCCGTTCAACAGGGCGACCCTCGAGTCTGGTGAGTACAACCGCCTGGTCATGGACGGCCGCCAGGTGTTCACCGAGGCGGTGCGCCGGATGAGCGAGGCGGTCGGCGACGTGCTTCATCGGATCGGGAAGGCGGCCGGGGACGTGGCCCTGGTCATCCCCCACCAGGCGAACCTGCGGATCATCGAGGCCGTCCGGAAGCGAATCGGAGTCGAGCCGGAGCGGGTGTATGTCAACGTCCACGAGTACGGCAACATCGGCTCGGCCACCGTGCCTTTCGCCATGTGGGAGGGCATGGAGAACGGTCGCATCCGGGATGGCGACCTGGTGGTCCTCACCGCGTTCGGCGCCGGCTTCCACTGGGCGGCAGCGGCCGTCCAGTTCTGATCCCTGGCCTACGTATTCGGGTTGCCGTAGATGACTCGGCAGGTCCCGATTCGGTGGGGAGACGTGACAAGCCCCCGTCTCGCGACGGGGGCTTGTAGCTCCCAGGAGAGCGTGGCACTTCTCCCCTCCGGGATGTGGCTCCGGGAGGAAGTCTCCTCTTGCCCACCCACCGCATTGATACCGGAGTCGAAGGTCGCTGTGAATAGGGGAAATTCCCCAGGCGGCCCGGAGACGGGTCACCCTCGTTCGTCGTCGGGGCGGATGTAGCCCTTCTCGTAGGCAAGGGCAGTCAGCTCATGACGGCTGGCGACACTGAGCTTGTCGAAAATGTGTGCCATGTGGTTCTCGAGGGTCTTCACCGTGATCCCCAGCCGCTCGGCGCTCTCCCGGTAGGTGTAGCCCCGGGCGATCAGGTTCACCACCTCGCGTTCTCGGGGCGTCAGCCTGGAGATCGCGGTGTCGGCAGAGATCTCTTCGTCTATGTCGAGCAGGTAGGCCGCCACATCCGGCGACACCGGGCGGGCGCCGACGTATGTCTGGCGGATGAGGTCGGGGAGGTCGGCGCCCAACGTGGTCTTGGTTATGTACCCGTCGACTCCTGCGTCGAGTAGGCGGGCCACGTCCTCCTTCGACGTCGACACGGTCAGGGCCATGAACCGGATGTCCGGGAAGTCCCGCCGCACCGCCGGGATGACGGTCGCCCCGCCGCCACCCGGGAGCCTGACGTCGAGCACGACGAGATCGGGCAGACGCTCCTTGATCAACTCGATGGCGCTGTCCACATTGTCGGCTTCACCGACGATGTCGAACGAGCTGTCGAGAATCGCCCTCATCCCCGCCCTCACCACGTCGTGATCGTCGACGAGGATGATCCTCAGCCGGTCGGTCATCTGTCTACCGTGATCTTGACCTCGGTGCCTGACTCTCGGGCGGTCTCGATCTCGACCAGGCCGCCGACGCTCTCCACTCGCTTCGCCAGCCGCTCCTGCACCCGATTTCGCTGGAAATCGTCAGCAAAGCCCGAACCTCTGTCCCGGACGTGGATGTGAGCCTCCCCGTTGGCGAATTCGGAATAGAGGGTGATCTTCGGCGACCCCGAGTGCTTGGCGGCGTTGGCCATCGCCTCCCGCGCCGCCTCAATGGCCGCGGTCAGACTCGGGTTGATCTGGGCGTCGTCTCGGATCACGGCTTCGATCTCTACCCGATGAGTGTCTTCCACCTCGTCCCTCACCGCCAACAGGTGCGCCTTGAAACTCTCCCTGAACTCGGATCGCCACTCTTCGATGTTCCTTCTCAGCTCTCGCTCCTGGCGCCGGGCCAGATATCGCGACTGGCCCGGATCGTCGGCGCCCATCCGGATGGCGTGCAACGTCTGCAGAACCGAGTCGTGGAGTCGATCGGCCAGGGCGGCTCGTTCCTCGTGGAGCACAAC
>JBOGEU010000165.1:0-4065 GCA_050741995.1 Acidimicrobiia bacterium
GTGCCGCGGCAGCTTCCAACTTCGTCATCACCGCATTGCAGACCGCAGGCGACCTGATGTCCGCGGCCGGGGTCGACCCCAAGGTGGTCAGACCACTCGTGGAGCGTGCCGTGGCCAATGTCTACGAGCCCGCCACCGGCTCTCCGCTGACCGGGCCCATCGCCCGGGGGGACATCGATACCGTGATCGGGCAAATGGAGGTGGCCTCGCAAGTCTCAGAGGAGGTGGGGGAGCAGTACCGGCTCATGGCCGAGGCCACCGCGATCCGTGCCGGTCGGAGGGGCGACGTCCTGAGATGGAGGTGATCGACACCTTCGCCGAAACCCGGGAGAAGTACCAGGGCGCCGTGGGCCTGCTCCCCACGATGGGGTTCTTCCATGAAGGTCATCTGGCGCTGATGGACCTGTTGCGCGAGCAGTGTGACTCACTCGTCGTCTCTCTGTTCGTGAATCCGACCCAGTTCGACGACAAGGGCGACTTCGCCGCATATCCCCGAGATACGGACCGGGACGGGGGCCTGGCCAAGCAGCACGGGGTGGACATCCTGTTCGTTCCTCGAGTCGAAGAGGTCTACCCGGTCGGGGAGACCACGATCGTCGAGGTCGGAGGAGTGTCCCAGGAGATGGAGGGGAGGTACCGCGCCGGGCACTTCACCGGTGTTGCCACGGTCGTGGCCAAGCTGTTCGCCGGTCTCCAACCCGATATCGCCATGTTCGGGCGCAAAGACGCTCAGCAACTGGCGGTCCTTCGTGCCATGGTGCGTGACCTGCGATTCCCGGTGTCGGTGATCGACGCCCCCCTCGTCAGGGAGCCGGACGGGCTGGCCCTCTCCAGCCGCAACGTCAGACTCGACGCCGAGGCTCGGGAGCGCGCTCTCGCCATCAGCCGCGGGCTGTTTCAGGCAGCGGAGCAGGTCGACGCCGGCGAACGACGTGGGGAGCGGCTCGAGGCAACAGTCCGGCGCTCGATCAAGCGTCTCGATGTCGACTACGCCACCCTGGCATCGAAGGACACCATGGTCCCCATCGCCGAGCTCGATCAGCCCGCAGTCCTCGCCGTTGCCGCCCGGGTCGGAGGGGTTCGCCTCATCGACAACATCATCTTCGATTGGCGGGACGGCAAACCGATGCCGGACCGGGGCCTGATCCTCGGCGAGCGAAGCCGTCTCAGTACCCTGCCCTGACTCCCCGAGCGACTCGAGCGAGATTGACCGATACATCCGACCCGACCCCGGAGGCACTCGTCGCCGGCCGACGCCAGCATCATCGGGAGATCCTCGAATCCGGCGGTTATCCCCATCGCTTCGAGCGAACCCACCGCGCCGCTGAGCTCCATGACCAATTCGCCGATCTCGATCCGGGCTCGGAGACCGACATCAGGGCGACGGTGGCCGGCAGGCTGATGCTCTACCGATCTTTCGGCAAGCTCCAGTTCGGGACCCTCCAGGACGATTCGGGGACGATTCAGCTCTTTGTCGACCGGGCGACGATTGGCGAGACGAAGTCGGATCAGTTCGCCCGGGTCGACCTCGGCGATTGGATAGGCGCCTCCGGCATGGTGATGACGACCCGCAAGGGCGAGCTGAGTGTCCGGGTCGACGAGTTCACCGTCCTCCAGAAGAGCCTGCTCCCCCTTCCCGACAAGTGGCACGGGTTGCAGGACATCGAGCAGCGGAGCCGGCGACGCTACTTGGACCTCATGGTCAACGAAGAGGCGAGGCGGACGGCGATGACCCGGGCAGCCATCGTGTCCGAATTGAGGCGCCAGTTCGAGGCTCTTGGCTTCGTCGAGGTGGAGACCCCGGTATTGCTGAGCCAGGCGACCGGAGCCAATGCCCGCCCGTTTTCGACATACCACCACGCCCTCGACATGGAGATGTACCTCAGGATCGCCACCGAGCTGTATCTCAAGCGGCTGGTGGTCGGCGGTCTGGAGAAGGTGTTCGAGATCGGGCGCATCTTCCGCAACGAGGGGATCGACTCGACACACAACCCCGAGTTCACCATGCTCGAGGCCTACCAGGCGCTGGCCGATTACACGGACATGATGGAGCTGGTCGAACAGGTCGTGGAGGGGGTGACCGAGACCGTCCTCGGGCACACCGGGCTCACCTACCAGGGTCGGGAGCTCGACCTGTCGCCGCCCTTCAGACGGGTGTCGATGACGGATCTGGTTTCGGAGAAGCTCGGCCTCCTCGTAGATCTCGACACTCCGCTCGAGCCTCTCACAGAGATGGGTCGCGCCCTGGGGGTCGAGATCGGAGAAGGATGGAGCACGGCCCGGATCCTCGCCGAGATCTACGAGGAGGCGGTCGAGGGCGAGATCTGGGAGCCGACATTCGTCACCCAACAGCCGATCGAGGTTTCGCCCCTGGCTCGGCGCAACCCGGCCGATCCCCGGCTCGCCGACCGATTCGAGTTGGTGATCGCCGGCTCGGAGTACGCCAACGCGTTTAGCGAGTTGAACGATGCCGACGACCAGAGGGAGCGATTCGAGTCACAGGCGGCGGCCCGCGAGGCGGGAGACGAAGAGGCACACCCGGTCGACCACGATTATCTGCTGGCCCTGGAATACGGGCTGCCGCCAACAGGCGGCCTCGGCATCGGCGTCGACCGTCTGGTGATGCTCCTCACCGATCAGTCGCACATTCGGGAGGTCATCATGTTCCCAACCCTGAGACCGGAGGCTTGAGTTTGTGCCCCCGTGTCAGCGGGGGCGACCCACGCCGGCGGGCGCAGCGAGCGCGTCGAGGGGGAGCTACCCGCTCCCGGCTGCCTCCACCCGGCCCAGCAGATAGGCGCCAAGGATCTCCAGGATCTCCTTCGGCTTCCCTTCGGGCACGCCGGCAAGGGCACGAGAGGCCGCATCCAGTCGTCGTCTCGCCCTCGACAACGAGCTGTCGACGTGTCCTCCGGAACGCACGATGTCGATCACGTCGCGCACCACCTGATCGGGATAGGGGCGCGCGCCCTCGAGCAGGGAGCGCACCACCGCGCCGTTGGGCCCGGCCAGCGCCTCGAGCACCGGTATCGTGAACTTGCCCTCCCGGATGTCAGATCCGGCCGGCTTTCCGATCGTCTCCTCGTCCGCCACCAGGTCGAGGGCGTCGTCTGCGATCTGAAACACCGTTCCCACCTCGAGCGCCCAGTCTGACAGCGCTGCCACCACGTCGTCATCGGCTTCGGCGGCGATGGCCCCGAGGCGGGCCGAGGTCCGGATCAACGACGCGGTCTTCCCGGCGATGACCTGCTCGTAGTCGGCGACGTCGTGGTCGACGTCGAAGTCGAGTTGGAGCTCGCGGGTCTGGCCCTGGACCAGGTCGGCATAGGTCGCCGCCAGCAAACGCACCGACTCCTGGCTGAGATGGGTGGCCGCAACCTCTGACGCTCTCGCCATCAGGAAGTCTCCGGCGAGGATGGCGACCGTGTTGCTCCAGTTGGCGTTGACCGATGTCGCCCCGCGTCTCAGGTCCGCTTCGTCGATCACGTCGTCGTGATAGAGAGACCCGACGTGGATCAATTCCACCGAGACGCCGGCTTCGACCGGGCGATGGTCACGGTTGTCGCCGAACTGTGCGGCGAGAAGTGCCAGGAGGGGGCGGAAGCGCTTGCCGCCTGCCAGTAACAGATGTTGTGCGATCTTGGTCAGATAGGGGTCGTCGGCGGCGGCGGCCTCGAGGAGTCTCTCTTCGACACGAGCCAGCGAGTCCCAAACGTTGGGAATAGGAATGAGACTTTGGAGGTCATCCATCGGTGACGATGGTATTACGTGCACAACCGTGAGGGACCATGCTCGTGGGTCAACGACAGGCCGGTGGTAACCTTGCGTATGCCAGGCTCAGGAGTGGAAGGTGTTTGAGCGGTTCACAGATCGTGCCCGCCGGGTCGTAGTTCTGGCCCAGGAAGAAGCACGTCTTCTCAATCACAACTACATAGGGACCGAGCACATCCTGCTCGGTCTATTGAACGAGGGCGAGGGCATCGCCGCCCAGGCCCTGGAGAGCCTCGACATCGATCTGGCATCCGTCCGCGAGGAAGTCGTCAAGATCATCGGTCAGGGCCAGCA
>JBOGEU010000166.1:0-15850 GCA_050741995.1 Acidimicrobiia bacterium
GGTCGACGAAGATCCGGAACACCGAGTTCGGCCTGAGACCCGATCCGTAGGCGGTTCCCAGGCGCAGGGCGATCGCGGACAGCGAGCGAAGCTGGGTTGCGCTTAGGATCAATGATTCGCCCGCCAGCTTGGTGATGCTGTACGGATGATCCGGCATCGTGGGATGGTCCTCGTCCAGCGGCTGGTAGGTGGGATGCCCGTAGACCTCCCACGTCGAGGCATATACCAGCCTGGTCCCATGCCGCACCGCAACCTCGGCGACATTGGCCGTGCCGAGCACGTTCACCTCCGCGGCCAGGCTCGGCTGGTCGCCGGCCAGGTACACGTCACCGATCGCACCGACATGGGCGACCACGTCGCTCTCCCGGATCACCTGCTCGACGGAGTTGGCGTCCGTCAGGTCACCCTGAGCGAACCGAATCCCATCCTCCTCGAACGGGGCGACATCGAAGCCCGTGACCTCCCATCCCTCGTCGCGAAAGCGACGTGAGATGTGCCCGCCGAGAAAACCGGCAGCCCCCGTTACAACAACTCTCATCGGAATCCCTCCTGAAACCCGAGCCCGGGGCCCTCCCGCCGATGGCATTCGCCCACGCCGATCGAGCCCTCCCTACCGGTACATACTCCCACGACCACGAGGAGCGTTCAATTCCCACTTTTCGCAGCGCGAGTTTTGTGATAGCTTTCCCTGCTGGGAGGCACCACCACGTTTTGGTGGAGCCGTTGGAGGCATCAGAAGTGTTGGGTAATTCGAGGGGCGGGGCGGCTGCTTCGACGTGGCGGGAGTCGGCGGCCATATCAGCGGCACGTGTTCGGGCGGACATCGCGTTCGCCGCGGTCGACGTGTTCATCATCGTGGCCGCATACACCTTTGGGCTGGCGGTGAGGATGCTCGATCCGGGCATCGAAGCCGGGCGAGCGTTCTGGGTCGACCTGGCGGTGGCGATGCCGGCGATCGTCGTCATCCACATCGTGGCCAATGTCCTGGCCGGCGCCTATGGCCACGTTTGGGAGTATGCCAGCACCGACGAGGCGGTGCAGGTGGTGCTGGCGAACGTCGTCTCCGGTGCGGTCCTGCTCACCCTGGGCTGGTTCGCCAGACAGTTCGGTGTCGTGCTCCCCTTCGCGGTGATCGTGGTCGGCTCCGGTCTCACCCTGGCCGGGATGGGACTGGTTCGCTTCAGGTCCCGCATGTTCTCATTTCGCCGCAGCGAGGGCGGTGCGCGCATGATCATCGTGGGCACCGGGCGTGAGGCGGCGGCCTTCGCCCGCCAGGCGCCCAGCCTCAACGGTGGTTGCCGCGTGGTCGGGTTCATCGCCGACTCGCCGGACCCGGGCTCCAAGGCTCGCCGGCTGGCCGGTCTCCCCATCCTCGGAGTGCTGTCGGACATCTCATCGGTGATCAAGGCGCGGGACATCGACGAGGTGGTCGTGGTGGGAGCCGACGCCGCCCGGACCAGGGAGGTCGTCGACCTCTGCCTGGACGTCGATGCCAGGTTGCGGATCCTGCCCGCGGCCGAAGACGTGATGCAGGATCGTCTCACCGCCCTCGATGTTCGGGATATCCGGGTCGAGGACCTGCTGGTGCGACCGCAGATCGCCACCGACCTCACTGAAGTCGCCGAGCTCCTCCAGGGGCGCCGGGTGCTCATCACGGGTGCCGGGGGCTCGATCGGCTCGGAGATCGTGGCCCAGGTCCTGGGGTTCTCCCCGGCGGCCGTGTATGCCCTGGATCGGGATGAGACATTGCTCCACGATGCGCGTCTCAAGTGGCGCGGCAACGTCGAGACCGTTCTCTGTGACCTGCGGGAGCCGGTCAAGGTGCTCAAGACCTTCGAGGAGATAAAGCCCGAGATCGTGTTTCACGCCGCCGCTCTCAAGCACGTCCCTGTCCTCGAGTCGTACCCCGAGGAAGCGGTCCTGACCAACATCATCGGCACCCGCAATGTCATCGAGGCGGGCTCCCGTGCCGGAATGAGCCGATTTGTCCTCATCTCCACCGACAAAGCCGTCGATCCGTCGTCGGTGATGGGAGCGACCAAGAGGATTGCGGAGCTGATGGTGCAGCTCGGCTCGGACCGACGTGACGGATGTGTTTACTCGGCGGTGCGTTTCGGGAATGTCCTGGGGAGCCGGGGCAGCGTCATCCCCACCTTCGTCGACCAGATCAAGTCGGGGGGGCCGGTCACGGTCACCGACGCCGACATGACCCGTTATTTCATGACGACCAGTGAGGCGGTCGAGCTGGTGCTCCAAGCCTCGGCACTGGCCGGTGGCTCGGAGGTATTCGTGCTGGACATGGGCGACCAGGTGCGTATCGTTGAGTTGGCGAGACGACTGATCAGGCTCGCCGGTCTCAACCCCGGGACCGACATCCCAATCGTGTACACCGGCATCAGACCCGGTGAGAAGCTCAACGAACGACTTTCGATCAACCCGATGTCACCCACGCGGAACCCGCAGATATCCGAGGCCAAATTGGACTACCCGAGCCCTGCTGTCTTGATGGACACGGTGGCCGACCTGGAGAAGGCGGCTCAGGCGGTGGACCGCTATCAGGTGCGCGGGCTCCTGAGCAATCTGATCGCACATGATGTCCTCTGGGCCAACGGCCACATCGTCGACGCCGAGGGCGCACCGGCAGAGTCGGAGCCGACATGGAACTGAGCCGGTTGAAGAGGATCCTCCGCGATCGTTGGATCGTCGTGCTCGTGATCGCCCTGCTCGGCGCCGCTGGGGCGTGGGCTTTCACCGGTCTCGCCAATCAGCAGCGCGAGTCACGCTTCCAGGCGGAGACCGCTCTCGCATTCCAGCCGATCGAGGGCCAGACCATCGCCGATCTCGGACAGAGCCTCGAGGACAACCTCGGTTTGGCGACGATCGCCGCCTCCGAGCTCTTGACCGAGGATCCCTCATCGAGCATCACCGCCGACTTCCCCGGTGCTCGACTTGTGTTCACTGCTCACGCGGAGTCCCAGGAGGAGGCCGAGGCCAAGGTCACGCGTTTGAGGCAGGCCTTTCTCGAGATCGACCCGTTGCTGGCCGGTCAGGGCGTGGATGAGAGCATGGCCAAGGTGCAGTCGGACGCGATCCGGGTCCAGTCCGAGATCGATGCCCTGAATGCGGAGCTCCTGCCCCCGATCGACGATGCGACCCGGCAGCGTATCGAGATGCTCGACCTCCAGATCTCCGCCCTCCAGAACGCCCTGGTCGAGCTGACCGTGAGTCAACTCACCGCACCCGAAGCCGAGCGTGGCGCCATCACAGCTCAACGTGACAGGGTTGCAGAAGAGTTGGCCACGCTGCAGGCAGAGCGGGCCGCCCTGCCTAATACCGAGCCGGCCATCCCCAACGTCGAGCAGCAATTGCGGCTGACCTCACTTCAGAATGAGCTGGCGCAGCTTCAACTCGACTACCAACGGCTCTATCTCAGAAAGCTCGGAGTGACCGAGAACGCACGCACCGAGGCCACCCAGTTCACCGATCTGACCAGTGGCCCCGGGAGCAGTCTCGTCAATGCCGGCATCGGGTTTCTCGGCGGGCTGGCGGTGGCGTTGTTCGGCCTCATCTTCCTCAACAACACCCGGAAGACGATCTGGATGCCCGAGGACCTCCCCGTCCCACTCCTGGCCGAGGTCCCCGGTCGTCGCACCGTCAGCGGCATCGGCCCCTCCTGGTACGACAACACCGGCGGCAGCCCACGGAAGACGGCGATACAGGCCCTGCGCTCGGGCGTGGAGGCCCGGCTCGCGGGCACTGCGGGCGCGATCGCGATCGCAGGCAATCGGGTGGGCTCGACCACGGTTCACGCCCTGGTGACCGATCTGGCGGTCTCCATGGCCAGCGCCGGGGCGTCGGTCTTGCTGGTCGATGCCGACCTGGAGAGCGATGCGGCTCTGGCCGAATACCACATCGGGGGGCCGTCGCTGTCGGCGATTCTCAAGCTGAGCCCGGATTCGCTGCTTCTCGAGCGCGAGGTGGGGGCGATAGTCGACAGCGCCTACATGATCCGCGCCAACCTCTCGGTTTTGCCCTCCGGGCCGCCGCCGGCCACTCCTGCGGACGCCCTGGCCGGACGTCAGTTCCGTGCCTTCGTCCAGGAGGCGTCGAAGCGCTTCGACTATGTCGTGGTGGCGGTGGGCGAGGGAAGCTCCACGGCCGCACAGGTGGCAATGCAACGAATCGGCCGGGCGGCGCTGGTCCTCACCCCGGGCCGCTCCACCGAGCCGCAGGTCGCCATCGTCCTCTCCGACATGTCGGCCCGCCAGGTGACCACATTGGGTGCGATCTTCGTCCAACGCTCCGAGGGGCCGGTCAAGGGTCAGGAGGGGTCGGCCGACTTCGACAGCTCGATCCGGCGCCCCGAGCCGCAAGAGGTCGGCGGAGGCTCGCCGCTCACCAGGCTGACCAACTATCCGTTCCCGGTCGAGAAGCACTCGGGGGTGCTTCCCTCGACCTCGCTCCGGGCCCTTGCCGATCGTGTCGGCTCGTCCCCCGGCCAGGACCAGTACGAAGTGGCTCCCGGGGACAGGCGCGACGATGACCTCGGGTCCGAGCTGCTCGTGGCGCTGAGGGACGCCTCACCCACCGAGGCCTATGAGGCGGTTGCCGACTATCTGGTCACCCGCGTCGAAGACATGATGGTCGCCGTGCCGGGACAGGGTGACTTCTCCGACAACCTCACCGGGGAGCTCCACGACAATGGCTTCCTCCCGCTGCGAAGTGTCGGCGATCATCGTTCGGTTGGGATCTGGCTTGCAGACGAGCTGCATCGCGAGGCGCCCGGGATCACGTCGGAGGGGATCGTCAAGGAAATGGAGCGAATACTCGGGTTCGGCACCCATGCCGAGTCCATCGCCTTCGACGACTGGCTGGCCCGCGAGTTCTTCGCACGTCATCTTCGGCGGACCAACGGGGATCCCCATGTGTGGCATCTGAGCAGCGAAAAGGGGTCGGCACAGATCCTGGCCCATTCCACGCGGTTCGACCGGACCAGCATCGACATCGTCATCTCGGACGTGGCACGTTGGATGATCGACCGACTGGAGCGTGATCTCAAGGCGGCGAATACAGCGGGCTATGTCGACCGGGCCATGGCCATCGAGGACCACCTCACCGATGTCAGGAGATTCGAGGTCGCCCTCGGCTGGCTGATCGGGGGGAACTCGGCGGGCACATCGGAAGACCGCCGCAAGCGGAAAGATCGTGGCGGCTCGATCTGGAATCCTGACTGGACCGTCGGGTTCAGGGAGAACCTCGCCCCGATCCAGCGTGCGGGTCTGCTGCCCTTCCCGGTGCTGAGCGAAGAGGAGATGGACACCTTCCTGGCTGTCGGCTGACGGATGGCTGTCGTGGCCCGAACGGCGGCCAAGTTCGCCTTCACCGCCGCCGACGCCCTGTTACCGAGCCCAAATGGGCCCCGGGTCCTCATCTATCACCAGGTGGGCGCCGGCTTGGGACGGCAGATGGAGGTGACCACCGACGACTTCACTCGCCAACTCGATTGGCTTTCGCAGAATTGGGAGGTGGTGACCTTCGACCAGGCGGTGACACGCTGGGACGAGCCCGGCGCAGACCGTCTCGTCGCACTCACCTTCGACGACGGATACCTGGACACCTTCACCACCGCCTTTCCCATGCTGAGGGAGAGGCAGCTTCCCTTTCTCATCTATCTGGCAACAGAATCCATCGAGACCGGGAGCCCGCTCGGCCCACCGGGGAGGGCGGATCCTCTGGCTTGGGACCATGTCGTGGACATGTTGAGCTCCGGGTTGGTGACGATCGGGGCGCACACCCACCGTCATCGGGACCTGCGTCACCTCCCGGCAGAAGCCGTCGAGGAGGAGCTCACCACCAGCGATGGCCTCATCGAGCGCCGGCTCGGCCTTAGACCCGACCACTTTGCGTATCCGTGGGGCTATTGGTCCTCGACTGCAGCCGCCGTCGTCGACCGGCGCTACGAGACCGCAGCTATAGCCGGGACACCGAGACCCGGCACCACCCTCGATCGGCATCGGCTGCACCGTTACCCGGTCCAGTTGTCGGACGGGTTCCGCTTCTTCCCGGCCCGTCTCCGGGGTGGCTTCCGGGTCGAGGAGCAGGTCCGGCGCTGGATCAAGCGCTATTCGGGACCTTGATGGCCCAGCTTCCCACCGACTGGTTCTCTCACCAGCGAGCCGAAGACGACAAAGGCGACCACCGAGACGACCAGCACCGCAACCGAGGCGATCACCGCCGATTCCCAGAGCCCGATCACCCGGGAGGCGAGAAGGACGAAGAGCGCATGGATCCCCACTATGAGGAGTGGCCTCCTCTCCATCAACTCCGTGGGGTTCGGTCGCACGACAGGCAGGATCGCCAAAGCCCCGAGCGATGCCCAACCCCCGATGATGGATGCGGGTCTGGCGTCGCCGCCTATGCCGACCACCCATACCACCAGCCCGGCGAGGGCGAAGGCACCGGCGGTGGAGAGCCTGGAACGCATCGGGGCCAGAGTCGCAAGGGCCAGGGGCAGGGCGACACCGAGCAGCACCCGGGCATGCTCGGTCTCCGGCACGGTCACCCAGATGCCGAAGGCGGTGATCGCCATCATCGGCCCCAGCAAGCGATGGGGCAGGCGCATCGACCACAGCATCAGCGCGGACCCGCCGATCAGGATCGCCACCGGGCCGGCGAGCGGCAGCCAATCGATGTCGTCGAGCCCGCCCCGCCAGCCGACGAGGAGGGCGCCCGCTACCACCAGGAGCCAGCCGAACCACCGGGTCGGGCGATCGCCTGCGGGCCCCAGAAGCCAGCCTCCCACACCCAGGGCGAAGAGACCCGAGCTGACACCGAGACTCCTGCCAACGACGGTGTTGACGACGATCACGGCGGCAAGTGTGAACACCACCCCCCACCAGCGTGTGGTGGTCTCCTCCCGCGATGCGGCGAACAGGACAGCGAGTCCCACCAGGGCGGCAAGCACCCCGGCCCGGAAATCGGACCGGGTGAGGAGATCGGCGAGGGTCGAGAGCGTCTCGGACATCGCCCGGACTGTATGAAGGTGGTTTCGCCTAATCGGCGATCGTTCACCCGTGGCCTCCCGGCGGGGTCCTGATCATGAGAGTCCTCAACGTGATCGACAGCCTTTCGGGGTCAGGCGGTGCCGAGCGCGGGCTGGTGCGCGAGATCACCAGATTCGGAGTCGATGTCGAGCAGACGGTTGTGCTGCTCTACGACCGGACCGATTTGGCCCCTGAGTTGACTGCCCGTGGGATGCGGGTGGAGGTGGTCGGCCTGGCCGAGGGGTCGGGCTCGAGGGCATGGCCCCGGGCGCTGGGGCCGGTCAGGTCACTCGCTCGCTCCGTCCGGCCCGATGTCGTTCAGACCAGCCTCTTCCTGGGCAACATCGTCGGCCAGGTGGTGGGCAGGAGCCTGAGGATCCCGGTGGTCTCGAATCTGGTGCTGTCCGGTGACCTCGATTCGCTGCGGGCATTTCAGCCGGGAGCCGACACCAGGCGGGCGCGGATCCTGCGGTCGATCGCAGGTTGGGCGGCACGGAGCGGCCAGGTGTGGTTCCGTGCCTTGACCGAGGACGTCAAGTGGTCCAACTCGGACCTGCTCGGAGTCGACCCGGGTCGGGTGACCGTGATTCCGCGCGGGGTGCCCGAGCCCGATCTCGGGAGCCCCGCATCTCGTGAGGACCTGGGTCTGCCCGCCGGGCCGTTGGTGGTCAACGTGGGACGGCTCGCTCCGCAGAAAGGGCAGGTCCACCTGGTCGAGGCCTTTGCAGAGGTGCGTCGTCGGGTCCCGGACGCCCACCTGGTCCTGGTGGGCGGTGACGGCCCGGCGAAGGCCGAAGTGGTTGGGGCAATCGACCGATTGGGGCTTGCCGGGGCGGTGACGATCGCCGGTTACTCGACGAGGGTGACCGACTACCTGGCCCATGCCCACGTGTTCGCGTTCCCGTCGGTGATGGAGGGTCTCGGGACATCGGTGGTCGAGGCCATGGCCTGCGGGGTCCCGGTGGTGGCCTTCGACATCCCACCGGTCCGTGAGGCCACCGTGGGGGGAGAGTACGGGACCCTGGTCCCGGTCGGAGACGTGGCGGCTTTGGCATCGGCATTGACCGGGTATGTCGAGGCCGATCGAGTCGTGGATGCCCGCGCCCGGGATTGGGCCCGTGCCCACCACGACCTCGGCCGCATCGCAACCGAAGTCGAATCGCTGCTCAGAATGGCCCTGTCGGAATCGAGGAAGGAAGACCGGGGGTAGCCTCCCGAACAGCATGACTCGTATCTATCTGTCACCACCTGACGTCGGGCAAGACGACCTTGCAGCCGTGATGCGCGCCTTCGACGGCGGCTGGATCGCTCCGCTGGGCCCCGAAGTGGATGCCTTCGAGGCCGAACTGGCGTCGGCTTCGGACCGGGAGCACTGTGCAGCCCTGTCCAGTGGCACGGCTGCCCTCCATCTCGCTCTCGAGGTCCTCGGGGTCGGCGCCGGAGATCGAGTGCTCGTCTCGTCCCTCACCTTTGCCGCCACCGCCAACGCGGTGCGATACACCGGAGCCGAGCCGGTCTTCGTCGACAGCGACGAGGCCACCTGGAACATGGACCCCGATCTCCTCGCCGAGGCGCTCGAATCCCACGGCCCCTTCGCCGCATGCTTGGTGGTCGACATCTACGGGCAGTCGGCTGATTACCAGCGGATCGTCCCCTTGTGCGTGAACGCCGGCGTCCCCATCATCGAAGACGCGGCGGAGGCGCTGGGCGCCACCTATCGTGGCCGTCGGGCCGGGGCTTTTGGAGAGATCTCCACCCTGTCGTTCAACGGGAACAAGATCATCACCACCAGCGGCGGGGGAGCCCTGGTCACCGACAACGAGGAATGGGCGAGCCGCAGCCGTTGGCTGGCGACGCAGGCCCGGGAGCCCGCTCCCCATTACGAGCATCGTGAGATCGGTTACAACTACCGTCTCTCCAACCTGCTGGCCGGACTGGGCAGGTCCCAGCTCGCCGATCTCGAACGCCGGGTGGCCGCCCGGCGGGACCACAACCGGTTCTACCGGGAGGCATTCGCCGATCTCCCCGGTGTCGGGTTCATGCCCGAGCTGCCCGGCGGCCGGTCGACCTTCTGGCTGACGTGCCTCACCGTCGATCCATTGGCTGCCGGTGTCGACCGGGAGCAGATCCGGCTTCATCTCGAGACACTCGACATCGAGGCCCGGCCTGTCTGGAAGCCGATGCATCTCCAGCCGGTCTTCGCCGAAAACGAGTTCTTCGGGGGGAAGGTGTCCGAACAGCTCTTCACCAACGGCCTGTGCCTGCCCAGCGGCTCCACGCTGACCACCGATGACCGGGATCGCGTCGTCGCCGGGCTCCTCGAGGTGTTCGACCAGGTCTGACCGCTTCCGGTGGCTCCTGCCCTGTGATCGGTCGGGTCGGATCCACAGCTGACCATGGTGCCCCGATCACGAAGCGGCGCCGGACAGTTCACACCCGTCGGGCAGGTAGCCTCAGACCGGTGAAGCCCGTCCTGACCGCCGAGGAGTACCAACGGGTCGACAAGGCTTTCAGCGGCGACCTGGACCAGGCGATGGACCGCGCCGGCTATGCCGTGGCGGCGGCAGCCTCCCGTCACGGTGCCGGCTACGGGAAGAGGGTGGTGGTGCTCGCCGGCCCGGGCAACAACGGTGGTGACGGATATGTCGCCGCCCGCTATCTCGAGCGACGCGGGGCGGCAGTGGAGATTCATGCGCTGGCCGATCCGCGCACCCCGGAGGCGATCCGGGCGGCCGCTCTCGCCGAGAGAGTGCCAACTCGTGACCTGGGCCCGGTGACCGCGGCCGACGTGGTCGTCGATGCATTGTTCGGGGGCGGGGCCCGCGGTGGCATGCCCCCGGAGGTCTTGGCCTGGATGGGCACCGACGTCCCTGTGGTTGCCGTCGACTACCCGACCGGTCTCGATCCGAGCGCGGGCACTGTCGAGGAGCGGGCATTCCGGGCGATCGAAACAGTCACCTTCGGGACTCTCAAGACAGGTCACCTGCGCGGCCTGGGGCCCGACCACTGCGGCGTGGTCACGGTGGTGGACATCGGGATCGAGGGAGGTCAACCGTCGATGTGGGTGGCCGAGGAGGAAGATGCCCCACGCCCACCCCGGGCCAGGACAGCTCACAAATGGTCGGCCGGTGCGGTGCTGGTGGCCGGGGGGTCCTCGGGGCTGGTCGGTGCTTCGGTCTTCGCCGCCAGGTCCGCGCTCCATTTCGGGGCGGGCTCGGTGGCGGTCGCCTCCCCCCGATCGGACCTGGTCACCGCAGCCGCACCGGAGTTGCTCACGGTCTCGTTCCAGGAGGCCGAGGAGGATCTCCATCGTTACGACGTCGTCATCGCCGGTCCCGGTCTCGGTGAGGCCGATCGTGATGCGGTGCTCCCGATTGTGGGCAAGGCACATCGTGTTCTCCTCGATGCCGGAGGGCTGTCGCCCACCATGGTCGATGCCGCCTCCGGCGGCGGGGCCGAGGTGGTGATCACCCCCCATGCCCGGGAGTTCGAGCGAGTGGCCGGGGTGGAGGGCGGTGCCTTCTCGGCCCGTTCCTACGCCGGGAAGAAGGGGCTGACTGTGTTGCTCAAGGGGAATCCGACTCTCATCAGCGACGGCACCGAGCCGATCCTGGTCACGACCGGGGGCCCCGAGCTGGCGACGATCGGGACCGGCGATGTCCTTTCGGGGATGATCGGCGCCCTCTGGGCGCGAGGGCTCGACGGGCGCACGGCAGCCGTGTCCGCCGCCTACTGGCACGGCGTGGCCGGGGCCGACCTTGCCCGATCGGCCACCGTGACGGCCGACGCCCTCGCTCGGCACGTCGGCGGGCTGGCATTTGTTCAGGGGGCAGGCCCGTCAGTAGGGGCGCCGAAGGCATGAGACCCACCTACGCCGAGATCGACCTCGGTGCGGTGCGTCACAACGTGGCGGCGTTCAACGACCTCCTGGCCCCCTCGGAAATGTGCGTCGTGGTCAAGGCCGATGCCTACGGCCATGGCGACGCCCCGGTGGCCGAAGCCGCCCTGGAGGCAGGCGCTTCCTGGTTGGCGGTCGCGCTGGTCGAAGAAGGCATCCGGCTCCGTGAGGCGGGGATCGAGACTCAGATCATGTTGCTCTCCGAGCCCGATGCGCGTGATGCCGTCGAGGTCGCCAAGTGGGGCCTCACCCCAACCGTCTACTCGATCCGTTTCGTGGAGGCACTCGCCGAGACCGGGGTGTCATTCGACGTCCATGTGAAGGTCGACACCGGCATGCACCGGGTCGGTGTCGCCCCCCAGCTCCTCCCCGACCTGATGACCGCCATCGGGTCGGAGCCGACATTGCAGGTGGCTGCGCTCTGGACCCATTTCCCGGTGGCCGACGAGGACCCCGACTACACCCGGCGCCAGATCGAGCACTTCGATCAGACGGTGAGCCGCTACGACGTCCCTATGGTCCACATGGCCAACACCGCCGGCGCCGTCCTCTTTCCCGAGGCCCGACGTTCCATCTCCCGTATCGGGCTCGGCACCTACGGTCTGCACCCATGCGATGAGACCAGGGGCTTGCTCGATCTCCGTCCCGCGATGCGGATCGTCAGCCACGTCTCACATGTCCAGAGGCTCGAATCGGGGGCCAGGCCTAGCTACGGCCGGGTCAAGCCCCTGCCGGTGGAGTCGGTTGTGGCCACGGTTCCCATCGGGTACGCCGACGGATACCCCCGCCGCCTCTCACACGACGGCTCCGTCCTAATCGGCGGTGAGCGCCATCCGTTGGCCGGGAGCGTGACCATGGACCAGATCGTGGTCAACGTCGGCGAAGCCGACGTCGGGGTGGGGGACGAGGTCGTGCTTCTCGGCAGGCAGGGTGATGCCGAGGTGACTGCCGACGAGTGGGCGGCCTGGCTGCAGACCATCCTCTACGAGGTGGTCTGTGGGATCGGGCCCCGGGTGCCGCGAAGGTACCTGGATTGAACGAAACGATCACAGCCGTGGACGGGGTGACTGTCGGGCACTGGTCCGACCCTGATGCGGGCACCGGGTGCACCGTGATCGTCTTCCCCGAGCCGAATGTGGCCGCCGCCGAGGTGAGGGGGGCCGCTCCCGGCTCCCGAGAGACCGCCCTGCTCGAACATGGGATGCGGATTGAGCAGATCCAGGCGATCCTCCTCACCGGGGGCAGCGCCTTCGGCCTTGCCGCTGCGGACGGTGTGGTCCGGGCCCTGGAGGCCGACGGGAGGGGGCATGCCACTCCTGTCGCCCGGGTGCCGATCGTGCCGGCCGCGGTCGTGTTCGACCTCAAGCCCGAGGGTGGCGGGGTGCGACCGGGCCCGGAGCACGGTGAGGCGGCTTACCGGGCAGCAAGCGCCGACCCGGTGCCCTCCGGCCTCATCGGAGCCGGCACCGGAACCACGGTGGCCAAATGGCGTGGCCTCGAGCACATGCGGCCCGGCGGTCTCGGCTCGGCGGTCCGGCCCGCAGCTGAGGCGACGGTAGGCGCCCTCGTCGTGCTCAACGCAGTAGGCGATGTCTTCAGCATCACCGGCGAGTCGTTGACAGGCGGGGCCCACGAGCCGGGCCCGCCCGCCCCTTTCCCCGAGTCCCTGGCCAACACCACCCTGGTCGTTCTCGCCACCGACGCCGTGATGACCCGGTCGACACTGAGCCGGCTGGCGGTCAGGGCCCATGACGCACTTGCGGTGTGCATACGACCGGTGCACACCCGTTTCGACGGCGACATCGTCTTCGCAGTCTCCTGCGGGGACATCGAGGGCGACGTCGAGACTCTGGCCGAGGCGGCCTTCGGCGCCACCGCCGCCGCGGTCGAGAGCGCGGTTCGCGCCTCCACCGGCTGAGCGCTTTGCCACAATGGGCGGCGGTGAGCGACAGCATCCAGATTCTCGAGGAGCTGAAGGAGCGCGCCCTGGTCTGCACCCAGTGCGGGCTGGCCGGGACCAGGACCCAAGTCGTCTTCGGCGTCGGTGACCCCCAGGCCCGGCTCATGTTCGTCGGTGAGGCGCCGGGCAAGAACGAGGATCTCCAGGGCGAGCCTTTCGTCGGGGCCGCGGGCAAGCTGCTCGACACCCTGCTCGAGGAGATCGGGATCCGTCGTGCCGAGGTCTACATCGCCAATGTCCTCAAATGCCGCCCACCGGGGAACCGTGATCCCCGCACCGAGGAGATCGACGCCTGCAAGGGTTACCTCCGTGAGCAGATAAGGCTGATCGCACCCGAGGTGGTGATGACGCTGGGCAACTTCGCCACCAAGCTGCTGCTCAACACCGAGGTGGGCATCACCAGGCTCCGGGGGCGCCCTCACGAGTGGTGGCTCGGCGCCCTTCTCGTCCCCACGTACCATCCGGCGGCCGCGCTCCGCGGCGGGGATCGGGTCACCAACCAGATGCGGGAGGACTTCGCCATGGTCCGGTCGATCCTCGATGCCCCGAAGGCCGCCGAGGAGCCGACAACCGACGATCCCGCCGCTCCTGCTCAAATGGACCTGTTCGGATGATCGAGATCCGCTGCCCCACCGAAGCCGATACCCGCGCCGTTGCTCGCAAGCTGGCCGCCACGCTGCGACCCGGCGACGTCATCCTTCTCGCCGGTGGGCTCGGGGTGGGCAAGACGATGTTCACCGCAGGTCTCGCTGCCGGCCTCGGGATCGAGGAGCAGGTCGTCAGTCCCTCGTTCGTGCTCGTTCGCCAGTACCGAAGCGGGTTTCTCCCCCTGGTGCATGTCGACGTGTACCGGCTGGGATCTTTCAACGAGTTCGACGACCTGGAGGTCTTCGACCTGGCCGTTGACGGCGTCCTGGTCATCGAGTGGGGTGACGCCCTGGAGGGCGCGGTGCCGGAGGATCATCTCGAGATCGATTTCGTGGTGGAGGACGACGGGACCCGGGTCCTGCAAATGCGTCCCAACGGTGTGTGGGCGGGACGCGACCTGGGGCTGGTGGCATGAAGCTGCTTGCCATCGAGACATCCACCCCGGGCGCCTCCGTCGCCCTCGTCGAGGACGCCACGACGCTTGCCGCCGCCTCCCGGATCGACCCCAAGGGCCACGCCACGTTTCTCGTCCCCGCCATCGACTTCTGTTTCGACCAGGTGGGCTGGTCGCCCTCGGCACTCGACGCGGTGGCAGTCGACATCGGACCCGGGCTGTATACCGGGATTCGTGTGGGGGTGGCCACGGCCCAGGGTTTGGCCGCGGCATTCGGCATCCCGATAATCCCCGCCGTCTCGGTCGATGCCATCGCCCTCGAGGCACGCACCGGGCATCGGCTCATCTGGTCGGTGATCGACGTGCGCCGCGGCGAGTACGCAGTGGCCCGCTATCGCCCGGTCCCCGGCGGTGTGGTGCGGGACACCACCCCCGAGCTCGTCCGACCCGAGGTGCTGCGGGCGCAGCTCGACTCGGCTCCCGAGGAGAGCCTGGTGGTGGGGGACACGGGCTCGTTCCCCAAAGGGCTGCTCCGCGGCCTGCACCGGGTCAAAGTGGGCAGGCCCCGGTATCCATACGCGGTCGCACTCGCCGAGGTGGCCCGTGGCAAGTACGAGAAGGACGAGTTCCCCCCACCGAGCGAGATCCGCCCCATGTACCTACGCGAGCCCGACGTCACCATCAACTGGGCCAAGCTCCGAAAGGAGGGCCCATGGGGACCGGTGTGACCCGGACCGTGATCCGCCCGCTGACGGTCGGCGATCTCGAGCAGGTGACGGCGTTGGAGGTGGCCAACCAGCCGGCGCCGTGGTCGGAGGGCGTTTTCCGGGACGAGCTCGCCGCAGAGAATCGGATCTACCTGGCCGCGGATGAAGACGTCCTGGTCGGGTTCGGCGGCGTGATGGTGATCGGGGACGAGGCTCATGTCACCAACCTCTTGGTGAGCCCGAAGTCGAGACGCCGCGGCATCGGCCTCGGGCTGATGATCGCCCTGATCGAAGCCGCCGTCGGGGCCGGTGCCCGTCATCTGACCCTAGAGGTGAGGTCCGGGAACGAGGCGGCGAGGGCCATGTACGCCAGGCTGGGCCTGGCCCCGGTCGGGATACGGAAGGGCTATTACGGCGACGACGATGCCCTGATTCTCTGGGCGCACGAAATCGACAGTGACGAGTACCGGGTCCGATTGGACGGATTGCGGTGAAGCCCTTGATCCTCGCCTTCGAGACATCATGTGACGAGACCGCGGTTGCCGTGGTCCAGGGGAGCGAGCCGTTGTCGAATGTCCTGTCCTCCCAGGTTGATCTCCACTCCCGATTCGGGGGGGTCGTGCCCGAGGTGGCGGCTCGAGCCCATGTCGAGTCGATCCGCGCCCTGACCCATCATGCGCTCAACGATGCCGGGGTCCATCCCGCCGACCTCGACGGGGTGGCGGCCACGGTCGGGCCCGGTCTGGTCGGTGCGTTGCTTGTCGGCCACTCGTTCGCCAAGGCCACGGCCTGGGCGCGTCAGATCCCGTTCGTCGGGATCGACCATATGGAGGGCCACCTGATGGCGCCACGTCTCCAGTTCGAGGACTTCCGGCCGCCGACGGTCTCCCTGCTCGCCTCGGGCGGGCACTCCCAGATCGTGCACGTCGCCGAATGGGGTGAGTACCAGACCCTGGGCACCACAATCGACGACGCGGCGGGGGAGGCTTTCGACAAGTTGGCCCGGGTGATGGGGCTCGGTTTTCCCGGGGGGCCGGCGATGGACGCTGCTTCCGACGGCGGGGACCCGGCAGCGGTCGCCTTCCCCCGGGCCCTTGCAGACCGGCCGTTCGACTTCTCGTTCTCCGGGCTGAAGACCTCGGTGGTGACCTTCTTGGAGAAGGCCCAGGAGAGCGGTGACCTGCCGTCACTGCCCGATGT
>JBOGEU010000167.1:0-1229 GCA_050741995.1 Acidimicrobiia bacterium
CCCGTGCCGTTCAGCACGAACAGGTGGAGCCCGATGATGGTGGCGAGGAAGCCTGCGCCGCACAGCAGCCAGGGCACTTGCGTTCGGAGATCTCCCAGGCGCTTGACGAGCATCTTCCCTACTGCGACTGATAGCCGGTGGTCTGGGCCACTCTGGCCTGCAGCTCCTGAAGCACGGTCCCGGCGGGCTCGTTGGAGAGGACGATGCGATGGACCGCCTCGTTCATCGCCTTCACGACCTCGGCCCAGAAGGCCTCCGTCGGGCGATACCAGCCGTCCCGCAGTGCCTCCTCGAGGGCGATGATCGTGGCGCTGCGGGGCAGCCCTTCGTAGGCGTCGTTCCGGATGGCGGGCCAGGCGTTCCGCTCGACCAGGAAGCGCTGTGCCTCCTTGGACATGAGGAATTCAGCCAGCGCGGCTGCCGCATCCCTCTCCTTACCAGTGACCTCGGCGGGTATGCCCAGCACGTCTCCGCCGACCACATGACGCTCCTGCCATCCTGGATGCACGGTGAACTGGTCGAGCATCCCGGCCTTCTCGAGGGTGGCCGACGTAACCGACCAGTTCTGGGCAAGGAAAACTGTGCCTTCCATGAGGTAGTCGACCTCGGTGTCGTGCTTGGCGAGGAAGCTCTGCCTTGCCAGCAGGCCATCTCCGAACAGCGTCCGCAGGAACTCGAACGCCTTGATCGCTTCTTCGCTGTCCAGCACCCTCGGGTTGCCGCCGAAGGACAGGATGAGTTCCGAGATGGTCACGGCGGCGGGGGCGCCGCCGTCGGCGTCGGACAGGGAGAGCGTCACCCTCGGTAGTCGATTGTTCTCGTCGAGGTCCCTCAGGGCCGTCGCCACCATGGGCAGCTGCCCGATCCCGTCGGGAGACTCCACGCCGGCCTCTGCCAATTTCTCTTCGTTGGCGTAGCTCAATCGGACGTTCGGGCGGAAGGGAAGGAACATTCCGCTGCCCCCCGCCTCCATGGTCAGCTTGCCGTCGATCTCGACCTTCGGAAACTTCTGGACCAGCTCGTTGTCGATCAGCCCGGCGAGGTCCCCGTTGTCCTGAGCAAAGAGGTGGATGTTCGATCCTGGGGTCTCGAGGAGCTCTTGGATGCCGCCTGAGTCGACGTTTTCGACGGTGACCTGGACGCCGCTCTGGTCGCGGAAGCGGGTGAAGAGCTCCGGGCTCACGCCCGTGCCCGTGCGAGCCTCGAACCGCCTGATCAGCTCGGTGACC
>JBOGEU010000168.1:0-8371 GCA_050741995.1 Acidimicrobiia bacterium
GGGCGAGGCGAGCCAGCACATGATCGAGTTCACCGAACCTCCGGACCGGATTGCCGGGATTCGCCGACGCCATCCCAACCAGAGCCGTCTCTTCGACACCCAAGAGCTTCCTCCACTCGACGACGAGATATCGGGTGGATGACGTTCTGCGTATTGCGCAGGACGTAAGACGAAGACCTATACGTCGCCCAAGTAGGCGGCTCTCATCTGGGGGTTGGCCAGCAGTGCTTGCGAGGTGTCGTCGAGCACGATCCGGCCGGTCTGCAGCACGTAGCCGCGGTCGGCGATCGACAGCGCCATGCTGGCGTTCTGCTCCACCACGAACACCGTGGTCCCTGCGCCATTGATCCGCTCGATTATCTCGAAGTTCTGGGCGACGAGGACCGGGGCCAGCCCCATCGAAGGCTCATCCATGAGCAGGACTTTGGGACGAGCCATCAGCGCTCTTCCCATGGCCACCATCTGCTGCTCTCCGCCGGAGAGTGTGCCTGCCTTCTGGCTGAGACGCTCCCTGACCCTGGGGAACATCTCGAATACACGATCCAGGTCGTCGTCGAGGGTATCTCCCTGGCGAAGGTAGGCGCCTATCTCCAGGTTCTCCTTGACCGTCATCCGCTTGAACAGCCGTCGGTTCTCCGGAACCATGGTCAGGCCATGCTCGACACGCTGTGCGGTGCTCCAGTCGTTGACGTTCTGACCATCGAGGTACACCGCTCCCGATGACGGCTTTAGATAGCCGAGCATCGTCTTCAGCGTGGTGGTCTTCCCCGAGGCGTTGCCCCCGAGCAGGCAAACCATCTCTCCGGCGTAGATATCGATGTCGACGTCCTTGAGGATGTGAGCCGGGCCGTAATGGGTGTTGACCTCCTTGAGCGAGAGCACAGGCGTGCGATCGCTCATGCCCCACGCTCCGCGGGACGACCCAGGTAGGCTTCGATCACCTGCTCGTTGGTCGACACCTCGTCATACGACCCCTCGGTCAGCTTCACCCCGTGGTCGAGGACGACCACTCGGTCGGAGACGTTTCGCACGACCTGCATATCGTGCTCGATGACCACGATGGCGAAGCCTTTCTCGCTTCTGAGACGCCCGATCAACTCGGTCAACTCCACCGTCTCCCTCGGGTTCATCCCCGCCGTCGGCTCGTCGAGCAACAGCAGGCGCGGGTCGGTGGCCATCGCCCTGGCTATCTCCAGACGCCGCCGGTTGGCGTAGGAGAGGACCATCGCCAATTGATCGTGGCGGTAACCGGCGAGCCTGGTCCCGAAGAAGGAAAGTACCTCCCTGGCCTTCTCGTGGATCGCCGCCTCTTCGGCTCGTTGCGACGGGGTCTTGAATATGGCCCCCAACAAACCCGCCTTGGTCCGGCAGTGGAGACCGACCATGACGTTCTCCAGGACCGTCATCGTGGGAAACAGCCGGACGTTCTGGAAAGTGCGGGCCATGCCGAGACGGAGGATCTGGTTTGGTCGAAGGCTGACGATGTTCTGGCCGTCGAAGGTGATCCTGCCCTCGTCGGGTGTCTCCATCCCCGTGATCAGGTTGAAGAACGTGGTCTTCCCGGCGCCGTTGGGCCCGATGACGCTCACGATCTCGCCTTCGTCGACATGGAGGTCGAGCCCGTTGATCGCCTTGAGCCCACCGAACGACTTGCCGAGCCCTTCGATCCTCAGGAGTTGCATCAGGCCTTTCCCTCCGCCGCTGCCTTGCCGATGGCGTCCTCGCCATAGATCTCGAGCCAGGCGTCCTGGGCCATCTCCTCGTGGTGCAGCTCCTGCGCCCGGCGTTTGCTGGGTATGAAGCCCTCAGGTCGCTTCAGCATCATTGCGATCAGGAGCACCCCGTAGAAGAGGAACTGATACTCGGAGAACTCTCGCAGCAGGTTGGGCAGGACGATCAGGACCAGGGCCCCGAGGGTGACACCGGGCACGCTGCCCATGCCGCCGACGATGATGATCACCAGGATCGTGATCGAGACCACGATGTCGAAGCTGTGGGGGAACACGGAGCCGATCTGCGCACCGAACAATGCGCCTCCGAAGCTGGCGAGGATGGCGCCGACGATGAAAGCGGACAGCTTGGCGGTGACGATGTTCACTCCCATCGCCTCGGCCACGGACTCGTCTTCTCGCATCGCCATCCAGGCCCGGCCCCAACGTGACTTCTGCACGGCGAGGGTGACGTAGGCGGCGATCAGGACGAAGAGGAACACCGGGTAGAAGTAGTCCTGCGGGGTCTGGAATGTCAGCGGGCCGACCTCGAGGTCCGGGATGTTGGTGATCCCTTGGGCGCCCCCGAAGTAGGGGGAGAGCCACGCCGAGTTGAGCAGGATGCGGGCGATCTCACCGAATCCGAGAGTGACGATGGCCAGATAGTCGCCACGCATTCGGAGCACCGGCGTAGCGACCGTGATCCCCGCAAACGCCGCCGCCAGCATGACGAAAGGCAGAGCGGCGATCAATGTCAGCTCCGGTCTCAAAGCGGGGGACTGCGGCGAGGTGAGGATGGCCGCCGAATAGGCGCCGACGGCAAAGAACGCCACGTACCCGAGGTCGAGGAGGCCGGCGTAACCGACGACGATGTTGAGGCCGAGTGCCATCAGGAGGTAGATGCCCGCGGTGACGAGGATCTGGCTCACGAACGGGCCCATGACCTTGGGCACGAAGTAGAGCACGACCAGGATCACGACAGCGGCACCGATCTGCCATGTGGTGCGCCGGGCCTTGGGCATCGCCTCGACACGCTGGCGAAGGCTGGTTCTTCGACCGCCCAAGAACCAGTACACGGCGAGGAACACCACGAACACGATCACGGCCCCGGTGATGGTCAGCGGCCCGCCCCTGCCCGTGTAGAGAAGGTCGACCACCGCATCGATCTTCAAGCCGGTGAACAATTGCCCGAAGAGGTCGGTCAGCAGCGAGAGCACGATCACCCAGATCAGGGCCGGTAGCAGAGAGTGCCTCACTCGAAGCGGCAACAGGTGAACCCCGGCTCCCAGGGCTCCCGCCACCGCCGAGATCACCGCGATCAGGACGACGGCAACCCCCAGGGGCCGGCCAAAGGCGAGGATCTCCGCCAGCTCGGGCGAGAGCTCCACGAACACCCCGCGCAGGTCGAAGGCATTCATCACGATCAGCAACACACTCGCACCGAGCCCGGCGAGTAGTCCCGCCTCGGCTCCCGCCATCAGGTTGCGGCCGCCTACCTCGGGCGGTGCGAATCCTTCGAGTGTGCGGGGCGGCTGGCTTGCCATCCACCCGAAGCCGAATGCCACCAGATAGAAGAAGAAGAGCCCCAAGGGCAGGAAGGGATCGATGACCAGCCTCGGCTGAAAGGCGGACACCATTCCGGTGGCGGCGACCAGGACCATGGCAACGCCGCCAGAGATCCCGAGACGGAGGGCTCGGCGCATGTCGAGTGGAGGGGACGGCCGCAGCTCGGCTTGGCTCGGGGCGATTGGGGCCGTGACTTGGGACACCGCTCTATCCCCTTTCCTGAGCGAGTTGCTCGCCGAGGATGCCGGTGGGACGGAAGATCAGGACCAGGACCAGCGCCGCGTAGGCAACCACGTCTTTGAGCTGGCTGAAAGCCGGGATCTCGTATCCGGCCAGGACGAGGCTGGGCCCGACCGATTCGAAGATCCCGAGGCTCACGCCTCCAAGCATGGCACCGACGATGTTCCCGATGCCTCCCAAGACCGCCGAGGTGAAGGCCTTGATACCGGGGAGGAAACCGGAGAAGAAGTTGACGCTGGGAAAGACCAGCCCCCACAGCGCGCCGGCCACGCCCGCCATGGCGCCGCCCACTGCAAACACCTTGACGATGGTCCCGTCGACGTTGATGCCCATCAACGCCGCGGTCTCCGGGTCCTCGGCCACCGCTCGTATCGACTTACCGGTGCGAGTGCGCTCGATGAACAGGTAGAGGATGCCCATCATCACCAGTGCGGCGATGATCACCACCACCTGCGAGCGAAGGATGACGAAGCCACCGATATCCATCGTGCCCCGCAGGGGCTCCATCCGCGGAAATGCCTTGGTGCTGGGGCCGACCAGGCCCCGCACGAGGTATTGAAGAGTGAAGGAGGCCCCGATCGACGTGATCAACGGGATGAGACGTGGTGCTCCCCGCAAGGGGCGATAGGCGATGCGCTCGAGGGTCACTGCCACCATGGTCGAGGTGATCATCGAGGCGAGCAATACGATCAGGAGGGACACGACCGGGTTGGAGGTCCACAGAGAAGTGGTGGCCAGGCCGTTTGCCACGTAGAAAGCCATCATCGCCCCCACCATGAACACCTCGCCGTGGGCGAAGTTGATGAAGCGGAGGACGCCGTAGACCATGGTGTAGCCGAGGGCGATCAATGCGTACATCGCCCCGGTCGATACGCCGAAAACGAGAAGGTCCCGCCACTGTGCGCCGCTGAGCCTGCCCGAGGCGATGCTGAGAATCGAGCCGTAAAGGATCACGGCCAACGCCGCGATCCTCAGCGCCCATAGGAAGACATTGGTGGGGGTTATCCGCGAGACACGTCGCGTCGGAGGGGCGTCGACCGTCGTCGATTGTGTCGTCATACGGTGATCCTCCCCTTTGTCCAGGGGCCCCGTCCCTGGTTGTCAGGTGCCCGGTGCCATGAGATCACGGCACCGGGCACTGTCCATCGACAAGACCGAGGTCAGAGACCCAGGTCTTCGCGTGAGTAGGTGGCGAGAACGTTGGCACGCACCGCTTCGATGTCGGCGGTGTCGGCGGTGTTCTGCACGATGTCGATGTTGGGGCTCGCGCAGTCCCCGAACTCGTCGCAGCTCAAGGTCCCGGTGAGACCCTCGAAGGTCATGCTGTGCAGCTCGTCGCGCAACGCCTGGAGATCGATCACCAGATTGTCACCGTCGGCCGTGGCCACGCTGTCGATGGCGGTCAACACCATCAACGTCGCGTCGTAGGCATGGGCGTGGAACGCCTGTATCGGCGCCTCGCCATACTCCGCTTCGTACTTCTCGACGAATTCGGCGTATGCCGGAGTGGTCGGTGTCTGCGGTCCCGAGAAGTACATGTTCTCGGTTTGCGGCAGCGTGACGTAGGTGTCCGACAGCAGGCCGTCGGCACCCATCAACACCGCATCTTCGAGCCCGGCCACCTCCAGGGCCTGCTCGGCGATGAAGTCACCGGCCGGCTGGAAGATGGGGAAGAAGACGAGCTCGGCACCAGCGGCGGCGACTTCGGTGAGGACCGGACGCATATCGGTCTGGTCCGCGGTCACTGCGGTGCTGAGTGCGATCGTCCCGCCCAGCTCCTCGAAGCTGGCTTCGAAGGCGCTGGTCAGGCCCTGGGTGTAGGGGTCGCCATCGTTGATGGTGGCCACCTGGGTCAGACTGAGCTCTTCGAACACGAACCGAGCCGCGGCGGCACCCTGAATGGCATCGTTGTGAGCCGTCCGGAAGTAACCCTCATGGTGCTCGGGGCCCTCGTTGCCAACCAGGTCCGAGGTCAGGACCGGCGAGGTGTTGGAGCCCGAGATGAGCACCCGACCCGCCGAAGTGACCACGTTGGACGCCGGGACGCCGGCGCCGGAGCAGCTGGTGCCGATGACGGCAACGACCTGCGGGTCGGCGATGATCCTCGTGGCGGCGGTCTGGCCACCCTCGGAGTTACATCCACCGTCCTCGTTGAACGCGAGCTCGACCGCGTGACCCTGGATCTCGCCCATGTCGGTGATGGCGAGCTCCGTCGCCCTCACCTGGTCTTCTCCAAGGCTGGCAGTGTCACCACTGATGGTTTGGATCGAACCGATTTTGATCGATTCTCCGGCAGCGACTTCCACTACACCCAGCTCACCGGCCGGCACGGTGGTGCCGCCCGCTGTGGTGGTGGTCTCCGTGTCAGGCGCTTCCGTGGTGGTGACATCGTCCCCACCGGCTGCCGTCGTAGTCGTGTCCTCGGCACCACCGCCACCACAGGCGGCGAGGACGAGGGCAAAGACGGCCAGAAGCGCGAGAAGCTTGGGGCCTCTCATAGTCTTCATGTGTTTCCTTCCTCCATTGCTAATGCAACGTGACAAAGCCACGTCGTTGGTCAACTTTAGACCCAATTCCGGCCCCAAGCACGACAGAGCAGCACTCGAATGATGCCTGGATGCGTACGGTGAAGGCATGATTTCGGCACCGAAGGTGGTCGAGGACGGGCTCGAGACGCCGGCTCGGGCAGGTGATCGTTCACATTGGGGGTGGCTGGCAGCCGGCCTTCTGATCGGCGCCGGCACAACTGTTCTCTTGCTACGAGCCGACGCAGTCTCGGTCCCCACCACGACACCCACGTCGACGAGCATTGCCGGGCAAACGGTCGTCACGCTATTGGGCGGCATCGGCGACGTCGTGGAAGGCTTCCCCGACGGTCTCGTCTCGACGACCAGGGCGGAGGGGCGGAGTCTCCAGCTCTTGATCTGGCCTGTGGCCGGTGAGCCCTACGAGCGGGCGATCCCGGTCGGGTCCGCTACGCCACCTGGTCCCACATCTTTCGACAGGTCGGGCACCCGACTGGCCACGATCCTTCCTCTCCCGGACCACGAGTTCGGGATGCTCTATGCCGGGGTCCCCGAGATAGCGTCCATCGTCGCTCTCGACGTCACGGGATTCGCCTGGCACGACTCTCAACCGCACGCCCTCGCCTACACCACCTTCGTCGACGGCGAATTGCGTCTCTGGGTCGCCAGGGACAACCTCGGGGTGCCGGAGCTGGTGACTCAGGCGGTCGGGATCGACGGCCACGTCGCCGCCTGGGGCGATTGGGGATACGCCATACAAGACGACGCCAGGCATTCGATCGTTCTCTTCACCGCCACCGGTGAGATAAAGGACACGCACCCGGGCCGGGTCCTCGACTCCTATGGCACCGGATGGCTGGCGGTCGAGCACGACGGAGTGAGCCTGCTCAGCGCCGGCGGAGGGGTGAGGGGGCTCGATCGCGAGGGCTTGGTCGGCGTGTTCATGGCCGGAGCTTTCTCTGACAACGGCGAGTCGCTCGCCCTCCTCACCCGGGAGCGCATCCTGGTCCTCTCACTCGACGACGACTCCGAGTTGATCGAGTCGGGGGGGAGGGCCGGAGTTCCGGAGATCGCATGGAGCTCCGACGGCCGCTTCGTGATGTATCCCGGGCCGCGGGGGATCTGGGTCGTCGAGGTCGACAACGGTGACGTCGATCAGGTCCTCCAGACGCGCACCTTCACCGGGTTGGGAGCCCTTCCGCTCTCCTCGTCCTAGTCTCCGCCTGTGGCCAGTTTCCACCTGCTGAGTGCCGGTTATGGGGGTGAGCGTGTCGCCTCGACCGTCTCCCTCCTGTCTGCCGGCACGTCGTTGGTGGTCGTCGACCCCGGCATGGTCTCGTCGACCTCGGTGATCCTCGACCCGCTCAGGGAGTTGGGACACCGGCCGGAGGAGGTGACCGATGTGGTCGTCTCCCATCATCATCCCGATCACACGGTCAATATCGCCCTCTTCCCCAACGCAACGGTCCATGACCATTGGGCCAGCTACAAGGACGACCTGTGGACCTCCCGGCCCGCCGAGGGCTTCGAAGTCGGCGATGGTGTGATCCTCTGGGAGACGCCGGGACACACTGCCCAGGACATCACAACCATCGTGACCGACGGCAGCGACGTGATCGCCCTCACTCATCTCTGGTGGTACGAGACCGCACCGTTCGACGATCCCCTGTGCACCGACGCCGCAGGGCTGCACCTGGGGCGGGAGCGGGTGCTGGAGGTGGCGACGCTGATCGTCCCCGGCCACGGGGAGCCGTTCGCTCCCACTGCGTCGACCTCTCGTTAGCCTCCGGTGATGGCCGGCTCAGGACCGATCGAGGAGCTCGCTTCCGGGGATGCCTATCTCGCCGAGGCCGAAGGCAATGTGCTCGAGGTGGTCGACGGTGGGATCTTGCTCGATCGCACCGTCTTCTATGCCCGGGGTGGGGGGCAACCGGGCGATGTCGGGGTGATCCGATGGGACGGCGGTGAGGTGGAGGTGTTGGACACCGTCCGGCGAGAGGGGCGACCGTTCCATGTCGTCGCCGAGGGAATGGTCCTGCCCGAACCGGGCACCGCTATCCACGGGGTGATCGACTGGGAGCGCCGCTATCGCACGATGAAGACGCACACCGCACTTCACGCTCTGTCCGGAGTTGTCTTCCGTGACTTCGGGGCCAAGGTGACCGGAGGGAACATGGAGCCCGGGGTGGCTCGGATGGATTTCGAGCTGGACGGGATCTCGGTCGAATTCGGCCGGCAGGTGGAGCGCAAGCTCAACGAGGAGCTGACCAAGGGTTACCCGACGGAGATCATCTATCTGGCTCGCGAGGAGGCCTTCAGGGATCCGGACCT
>JBOGEU010000169.1:0-1397 GCA_050741995.1 Acidimicrobiia bacterium
TCCCAATGTCGTCGCGGCTTGGACCCACGCCGTGGGTGGCTGCCGCCTCTTCAACGTCGTCTCCATCAAGAACAGTCACCCCGGTCACGCCCGCCAGACGCTCTATGTGGCCAGTCAGGTGGGACAGGCTTCTTACCTGGGCCGCATCGTCGTCGTTGTGGACGAGGACATCGATGTCACCGATCTCAACGAGGTGGTCTGGGCGATATGCACGAGAACCGATCCGGCCCGGGACACCGATGTCATCGAACGCGTGCTCAGTGGATCTCTGGATCCGGCGCTACGGCCCGGTGAGAAGACCTTCAACAGCAGATTGCTGATCGACGCCACACGGCCCTACGAATGGCGCGACGAGTTTCCCGAGGCGATTGGTCCCAACCCCGAGCAGAAGCGGATCACCCGCGATCGCTGGGACTGGATCATGAAGTGACCTCGGGCCGGCCTCGGGACTAGCCGTCGGCGATGTCGGGGTAGAGGGCCAGCGGGGTTCCACTGCCGACGGTCAGCCGCACCCGGTCCCCGATGACGACCTCACCCCCGTCCAGCAGCGGCGCAGTGACGCGGAGCCTGCCGCCGAGGAAATCGGCCATTGCCAGAGTCTGGCCCGTGTCATCGGGCCATACCCGAGTCCAGGAGTAGACGACGCCTGCCTCGTCGAGCGGGGAGAGCACGGGTGGGGCGTCATGGCCGCATGGCGACATCTCGAGCACGGGCAGCATCACATAGCCACAGACCGGGCAGGAACCGTATTCGACCTGGGGCCGGCCCTCCTCGTTGGTCATCATCGGCTCCGATACCCATGCAGGCGGCTCATCGCTCCCCCCAATCCGGGTAGGCGTAGACGCTCTTGCCGCCGCAGACATAGAGCACCTGGCCGGTGATCGCCCGCGACTGGTCCGACGACAGGAAGGCGACCGCGGAAGCCACGTCGGCAGGGGTCCCCACCCGCCCGATGGGCACGCTCCTCAAGAGTCGGTCGAAGGCCTCCTGGTCCCGATCGCGAAGCAGCGGCGTGTCGATCAGCCCGGGAGCCACGACGTTGAGCCTGATACCGCGCGAGGACATCTCGATCGCCAACGCCCGGGTCATCCCGACCACGCCTGCCTTCGCGGCGGCGTACGCGCTCTGGCCCCACCAACCGAGCCACGCACGGGACGAGACGGTCACCACCGAGCCGGCACGAGCCTCTCGCATGGGTTCCAGGGCGCGCCGGGTGCAGTAGAGGACGCCGTCGAGGTCCACCGAGAGCACCCGCTCCCAGTACTCGTCGCTGACGTTGCGGATCGCGGCGTTGCCCCCGATGCCGGCATTGTTCACCAATGCCGTGACCATCCCGAGGTCGGACTCGATCTCGGAGTACATCCCGTCGACCGCCGCCGATTCGCTGATATCGGCGA
>JBOGEU010000170.1:0-3501 GCA_050741995.1 Acidimicrobiia bacterium
GGAGCCAACATGAGCGCTCCTTACAGCTTCGTCGAGTACATCGAAGCCTGCTGATACCTGCGAGCCCGTCGTCGTCATCTCCCCCGGGTGACGACGACGGGCTCCACTCATAGTCCACCATTCACCCAGGGAGGTGATCTGCTTGCCATCCGAACAGCCGGAGTGGCGTAGGAGCCTGCGCAAGAGACCCGCCCCTCTATTGGAGGAGCCGGTCGCGGTCAACACCGAGTTCGTCGCTCATACCAAGGTCGAGGGGCGGCTCGACGGCATTCAGCTCCAATTTCAGACCGTTGCCGACCATCACTACCTGTACGTGGGTCACATCTGGTCCGGCGGGGTGAGCATCCTCGACGTCACCAATCCCGCCGACCCCCAGGTCGCCGCCTTCATCCCCACC
Organism: Acidimicrobiia bacterium; assembly: GCA_050741995.1. Lineage (GTDB taxonomy): Bacteria > Actinomycetota > Acidimicrobiia > Spongiisociales > ZC4RG35 > JARDZU01. The sequence continues at coordinate 398 of JBOGEU010000170.1, forward strand.
CCCAACGAGAGCACCAAGCACACCAAGGTCCAGGTGGCGGATGGTATTGCGATGATCGGATGCGAAGCGCCGATGTTCGACCCCCGCCCAGACCCGACCAAGGCGTGGCTCGGCGTGAGATTCTTCGATGTGTCCGATCCCACCGATCCCAAGGATCTCTCCTTCTGGGCTTCGGACCGACCCGGATTCGGGGTTCACCGCTCATGGTGGAACGGTGGCCGCTATGCATTCCTCTCCCACGGCGTGGCCGCCGACGGTTTCATGTACGCCGGGCGCCCCGACCGCACCCGGATCATGACCACGCTCGACATCTCCGATCCCGAGAACCCGAGACGTGTCTCCGATTTCTGGCTACCGGTCCAACGAGGAGAGGGCCGCCAGCCCGGGCCCGGGGAGACCTTCGGGGTGCACGAGCCGGTCATCGACGGGAACCGGGCGTACATCGCCTATGCGGACGGCGGTTTTGCGATCGCCGACATCTCGGACATCGAGAATCCGACCCTGGTGACCCATCAGTGGATCTTCCCCGAGCTCACCGACGGTCAGACACACACGTGTGTCCCCTGGCCGGAACGGGATCTCATGGTGGTGTCCGACGAGGCGATGGCCACCTTCGGCCTCGAAGGCGAGAAGAACATCATGATATGGGACATCGCCGATGAGACCGACCCCCGGCTTCTCTCCATGCTGCCCGTCCCAACTCCGACCGAAGACGAGCCATACGAGACCTACTTTCACAAGGGCGAGCGATTCGGCCCCCATGGCACCCACGACAATCACCAGGGCAAGGCTCGAATCACGGACAAGGTCTACAACGCCTACATGAATGCCGGGCTCAGGGTCTGGGACGTGACCGATCCCGCCAAACCGGTCGAGACCGCCTCGTTCGTGCCCGCCGACCCCACGGAGAAGGTCGATCCCCGGCCCTACAACCGGATCGCCGACCCTCTGCGCGGCGGGACCCGGAAAGCCTGCAACCAGGACGTTGTGGTCGATCCGCGGGGCTACATCTATCTCAGCGGCTACAACGACGGGATCTGGATCGTCAAGGAGAGTTGAGTCGCCGGATGAGACCTTCGTCGGCCGAGCCCGGTGTGGTCCTCGTCACCGGGGCCAGAAGAGGCATTGGCCGCGCTGTGGCCCAGCGGTTCCTGGACGAGGGATGGCAGGTGGCACTCAACGATGTCGATGGTGATGGGCTGGGAGCCACGTTCGAGTCTCTGATTGGCGACGGCCCCCTGATCAGCGCCCACCAGGCCGACGTCGGCGACCGGGAACAGGTGGATCGGATGGTCGAGGAGGTACATGAGGAGCACGGGCGTCTCGATGTCCTGGTGAACAATGCCGCGGCGATCCAGTTCTCCCCATTCGCCGAGTACGCCACTTCGGACTTCGAGCTCGCCATGCGCACCAACCTCTTGGGGACATTTCACTGCTCGCAGTCGGTCGCCCGGTGGTGGATCGCAGCCGGCTCGCCGGGGAGCATCATCAACATCTCCTCGGTCTCTGCGCATCAGGCACGCCCCGGGCACGCCGCGTACGGGGCGAGCAAGGCAGGGCTCGAGATGTTGTCGAAGGTGGCGGCCATGGAGTTGGCGCCGCACGGGATCAGGGTCAACTGTGTGGCTCCCGGCGGGCCGATCATGACCGAGTACGTCCAGGACTTCGCCGAGAGACCCGGATTCGAGGAGCGGGTGAGCGGCGCAGTGCCCCTGGGGAGAACCGGTGACCCCGACGAGGTGGCCGGGGTGGTGTTCTTCCTCGCCACCAAGGACGCCTCCTATATGACCGGGGCCGTGGTGGTGGTCGACGGCGGGGTCACACTGGGCCGGCCATGACCTGCTATTTGGCTTTGGCAGGGCCGTTTGACCGCAAACTTGATCAATGATAATTTCCGATTCCTAAGGAGGAGAGCTCATGTCTGACCCGAGTCGCAATGGCTGAGAAGCAACCCGAGTGGAAGAGCTGGATACGGCGGCGAGCCTCCACTCCCCTTCTGGAGCCGGTGGCCAACAACGTCGACATCGTCGGCTTCACCGACATGGAAGGGCGGCGTGACGGGCAGCAGCTCCAATTTCAGACCGTCGGCGACCACCACTACCTCTACGTAGGCCATCCATGGTCCGGCGGGATCAGTGTCATCGATGTGAGCTCGCCGAAGGATCCCCGGGTTGCGGCATTCATCCCCACCCCGAACGAGCACACCTGGCACATCAAGATCCAGGTGGCTGACAACATCCTCATGGCATCCTGCGAGGTGGCCTTCTTCAAGCCCGGAGTCGATGCAGCCCAGGCATTGCCGGGTGTGCGTTTCTTCGACGTCTCTGACCCCACCCAGCCCAGAGACCTGTCACATTGGTCGGGCTCCAATCCGAGCGACTACGGAGTGCATCGAAGTTGGTGGAATGGCGGCCGATATGCCTACCTGTCCAACATGATCGATGCCCCGGGCGTGAGCTACCACTGGCGCAGCGGTCGGACCCGGGTGATGACGATCCTCGACGTGTCCGATCCGGAGAGCCCGCAACGGGTCTCTGATTTCTGGCACCCGGTGCAACTCGGTGAGGGCCCCGAGGCGTTGCCCGACGAGACATTTGGCGTCCACTTTCCGCTCGTGGTGGGAGATCGTGCGTATATCGCGTACTCGGACGGCGGGTTCGGCATCGTGGACGTCTCGGACCCGGAGCACGCCACATTGATCAGCCACGTCCGCACCTTCCCGGAATTGACCGACGGGCAGACACACACCTGTGTGCCCCTCCTCGATCGTGGCCTGCTTGTCGTATGCGAGGAGCCGATGGCGAACTACGGGCTCGAAGGGCCGAAGAACATCCGGCTCTGGGACATCTCCGATGAGACCAGGCCCACCGAGATCTCCACTCTGCCGATTCCCGATCCCACCGCTGACGAGCCGTACCCCAGCTACTACCACAAGGGCGAGAGATTCGGCCCCCATAACATGCATGAGAATCATCAGGGGGCCAAGCAGATCACGGACAAGGTCTACAACGCCTACTTCAACGCGGGACTGAGGGTCTTCGACATCTCCGATCCACACCGGCCCGCGGAGACTGCGTCGTTCGTTCCCCCCAGCCCCACCGAGT
>JBOGEU010000171.1:0-1799 GCA_050741995.1 Acidimicrobiia bacterium
GAGCTGGCCCGTGCCCTCGGGGGTCGAGTCGCCCCCTCCAACGACCCGGGCCAGCTCTCTCTCGTCCTGCGGGCCCCATACGGCGTGGTCGGGTGTCTGGTCCCCTGGAACTATCCGTTGTTGCTCCTGGTCTTCAAGGTGGCGCCCGCGCTGGCCGTAGGGAACACCGTCGTCATCAAGCCCGCCTCGGAGACACCGCTCTCTCTCCAGGTGTTGGCCGAGATCTTCTCAGAGCATCTCCCGGCGGGTGTCGCGAACACCGTCATGGGATCGGGCCGCACCATCGGCGAGGGCCTGGTCAAGGATCCCCGGGTCGACCTGGTGGCCTTCACCGGGTCGACCGAGGTAGGCAGGCGGCTGGCCGCGCTGTGCGCGGAGACGGTGAAGCCGTCGCATCTGGAGCTGGGGGGGAAGGACCCCGCGATCGTCTTCGACGATGTCGACCCGGTGGTGGCGGCACATGGCGTGGTCTGGGCCTCGTTCCTCAACGCCGGTCAGGTGTGCACCTCGACCGAGAGGGTCTACGTACACGAGTCGCGTTATCACGAATTCTTGGAGCGGGCGGTGAAGCTGGCGAATGGGATCCGCCTCGGTGACCCGTTCGAGGAGTCGACACAAGTGGGGCCGATGCGGAGTGAGGGGAGGCGAGCCTCGGTCATCGAGATGGTGGATCGGGCCGTTGCCCATGGGGCCGAGGTCTTGGCCGGGGGCAATGCCGTCGACCGACCCGGCTTCTTCATGCAGCCGACGGTGGTGGCCGGGGTCAACCACGAAATGGAGTTGATGCGGGAGGAGACCTTCGGGCCGGTGATGCCGGTGATGCCATTCGACGACGACGACACCGCTTTCGCCCTGGCCGGCGACACGCCGTACGGGCTGGGAGCGAGTGTCTACACCTCGAGCCCGGCCCGGGTGGAACGGGCCTATCGGGAGCTACGGGTGGGGACGGTCTGGGTGAACGACCCGGTCGTCGACAATCTGGCTGCGCCTTTCGGCGGGGTCAGGGCCAGCGGGGACGCAAGAGAGTTGGGTGTCGAGGCACTCGACAGTTTCACGACCGCCCGGCATGTGCACTGGAACCTGGAGCTGGAGCGCAAGCCGTGGTGGTTCGGAGAGGAGTGAGAGCATGAGCCTCCAGGGAAATCTCACCAGGGAATGGTTCCAGCGGGCCAAGAAGGTGCTGGTCAACGGGGTCTCGAGCCAGTTCCGCTATTGGGGCGACGACGACACCATCGTCATCGACCACGGCGAGGGCGCCCATCTCTTCGACATGGACGGCAAGCGCTACATCGACTTCCAATGCGGCTTTGGCCCGATCATCCTCGGACATGGCGACCCCCACGTCTCGGTCGCGGTGGCGGAGACTGCGGCGTTGGCGACCAGCTTCGCCATGACCCAGCGGCGCGAGGTCGAGGCGGCGGAGAAGGTGATCGCGGCCCTGGGCTGGGCCGACGCCATGCGCTTCACCAATACCGGCACCGAAGCCACGATGCATGCCATCCGGCTCGCCCGCGGCCTCACCGGGCGTGACGTGGTCGTCAAGTTCGAGGGCCAGTACCACGGGATGCACGATTACGTCCTGTTCTCCACGGCCGGGGTCCCGGTTGGTGGCCTCGGGTCGCGGTTCCGGCCGATCCCGGTGCAGTCCAGCTCCGGCATCCCCGATTCGATCCGCACCGTGGTGAAGACCCTGCCCTTCAACGACCTCGAGCTGGCCGAACGGGCGTTCAAGGACGATGGAGGGCGGATCGCGGCTGTGATCGTCGAGCCGATGCTGGGCAATGCCTTCGGAATCATGC
>JBOGEU010000172.1:0-5214 GCA_050741995.1 Acidimicrobiia bacterium
ACGCCACCGTCCGCCCGCCGGGCTCGAAGTCGCAGACCATCCGGGCGCTGTTCGCCGCCGCCCTGGCTTCGGGGACTTCGACGCTGCACCACGCGCTCGACTCGGATGACACCGGATTCGCCCGAGAGGCGCTGCGCCGGCTCGGGGTCGAGATCGTCGACGAGGGCGACCACTGGACGGTGATCGGGTCCTCGGGGTCGCTGGGCAACAGTGGCCAATCTCTCGACGCAGGCGCCTCGGGCCTGACCGCGAGATGCCTGATCGCGGCGGCCGCCATGGTCGAGGGGCCCACTACGGTCATCGGGAGGGATCGTCTGCCGGAGCGCCCGATGCGGGGCCTGGTTGCCGCCCTCAACGATCTCGGTGTCGGCGCCCAGGCGACGGGGGGACGGCTCCCGGTGACGGTCGAGGGCACCGGGAGGCTTCCCGGGGGCAGTGTGGAGGTCGACTCACACGAGACCACACAGTTCCTGACCGGGCTGCTCATGGCCGGTCCTCTCGCCGGCAATCCGTTGACCATCACCCCGATCGGGATCGAGGGCTCCACCGGCTATGTGGACCTGACGCTTCAGTCGATGGAGGCGTTCGGGGCCCGGGTGGAGAGGGTCGGCGACAGCTTCCGGGTGGAGCCCACAGGTTATGGCGCGGCCGAGATCGAGATGGAGCCCGACGCATCGGCCGCCGTCTACCCGATGGTGGCCGCAGCCGTGACCGGGGGGCGGGTCACGATCGCGGGTCTCGGTTCCCGGTCATTGCAACCCGATCTCGGCATCGCCCGGGTCCTGGAGGCGATGGGATGCCACGTCGACCAGACCGAGGACAGCACCACCGTCACCTCGACCGGCACCCTGCTCCCGATCGACGTCGACCTCTCCGCGTCACCTGACGGGTCGCTGGCGGTTGCGGTGGCGTGTCTGTTCGCCACCGGCCCCAGCCTGCTTCGGGGCCTCGGATCGCTGCGGCACAAGGAATCCGACCGCCTGAGGGCGCTCGTCGCCGAGATCGTGCGTCTGGGAGCAGCAGCCGAGATCGAAGGCAACACACTGGTCATCACCCCGAAGCGCCTCAAACCGGCGCAGATCGAGACCTACGAGGACCATCGGATCGCCATGTCGTTCGCCCTGGTGGGCCTGGTCGAACCGGGAATCGAGATCGCGAATCCGGCGGTGGTCGGCAAAACCTGGCCTGGGTACTGGGATCTGCTCGTTTCGCTGGCCGGACCTCAAAACTGAAGTTGTGCACACACCCCCGAAAAGACGCGCTAGGTTGTCTCAACGCGGAGAGGGCCCCCGGTCCCCAGCCCCCATTGTCCGAATACCCCCATAGGACACCCTCAGGGATCGGGCCCCCCTCCGCATCCCGATAGGCTGCCGCCCGGTGACCGATCTCATAGTGACCATGGACGGCCCCGCGGGCACCGGAAAGAGCACAGTGAGTCGGGCTGTCGCCGAGCATCTCGATCTGCCCCATCTCGATACCGGGGCCTTCTACCGGGCCGCCGGGTTGGCGGCGATGCGCGCCGGGGCCGATCTCGACGATGCCGAGCAAGTCGTCGACGCGGTGACCGGGACCCGGCTCGACCAGGAGGACGGGCGCATGTTCATCGACGGCGAGGATGTGACCGCCGAGATCCGAAACAGTGCCGCGACGGGGGCATCCTCCCGGGTCTCGACCCTTCCCGGAGTGCGCTCGATGCTGGTTGCCCTGCAGCGGGCCTGGGTGGAGCGGCATGCGAACCGGGCGGTGGTCGAAGGACGGGACATCGGCTCGGTCGTCTTCCCCGACGCCACCCTCAAGATCTACCTCGATGCCCGGCCCGAGGTGAGGGCCCGACGACGTGCCGACCAGACCGGGGAGGACTACGACCGGGTGCTGGCCGAGTTGAGCGATCGGGATCAGCGGGATTCGAGCCGTCAGGCCTCCCCGCTCACCATCCCCGACGCCGCGGTGGTGATCGACACCTCCGATCTCACCTTCGAGCAGGTGGTCGACCGGGTCATGGCGCTTGCAGCGCAGCGAACTGGTTGAAGCCCAGGCCCGCCCTACCATTACAACCATGACAATCGAGAGGGTTCTCATCGCCGAGCCCAGGGGCTTCTGTGCCGGGGTCGAGATGGCGATCAAGGCCCTTACCTGGATGACGCGCATCTTCGACGGCCCTGTCTATTGCTATCACGAGATCGTCCACAACGAGTGGGTGGTCAAGGCCTTCGAGGGGGTCGGTGTCGTGTTCGTCAACGACATCTCCGAGGTCCCGGAGGGGGCACCGGTGATGCTGTCGGCGCACGGCTCCGCGCCCGAGGTGATCGCGGCGGCCGGGGAGAGGGCGGCGGTCGTGATCGATGCCGTGTGCCCACTCGTCACCAAGGTCCATCACGAGGTCAAGCGCATGGCCCGCGACGGCTACGACATCATCTACGTGGGTCATGTGGGCCATGACGAGGCGGTGGGCACCGTCGCCGAGGCGCCGTCTGCGATCCGGCTCGTAGAGCCGGAGGCCGGTCTCGACGACTTCAGTCCTCCAAACCCGGAGAAGGTTGCCCTCCTCGCCCAAACCACGCTTGGAGTCCACGAGTGGATGGCGGTCATGGACGATGCCCGGGAGCGCTTTCCGGGCCTCCAGATGTCACGCAAGTCGGATCTCTGCTATGCCACCACCAACCGTCAGGATGCGGTGAAGGGCCTTGCCAAAGAGTGCGAGCTGGTGCTGGTGGTGGGCTCGCACAACTCGTCGAACACCCAGGCCCTGGTGCGGGTGGCCAGGGAGAACGGTATCGCCGCCCATCGGATCGACTCGGCCGCCGACATCGAGGACGCCTGGCTCGTCGGGGTGGCCACCGTCGGTCTCACCGCGGGTGCATCGGCTCCGGACCATCTGGTCCAGGAAGTCATTGCCCGGCTCGCCCCCACACTCGGTTTCGAGCTCTGGTCGACCATCGAAGAGCAGGAGTACTTCCCCTTGCCGCCCCAGCTGCGCGCCTTCGTGAACACCCTCCAGACACTCGTCGAGGCCGGAGTGACCGCCCGCAAGCCGGGCGAGGAGGGGTTGTTGCAGCATGACCGCGACTGGACTGCCACCGAAGCCCTCGACGTCGTCAGCGCCTGACGCCGCCGAGCCAGTGCCGGTCAGGAGCCCGTTCGCCATGAGCACCCTTCCCGTAGTAGCTGTGGTGGGTCGCCCCAATGTGGGCAAGTCGACCCTGGTCAACCGTGTGATCGGCTCGAGGTCGGCGGTGGTCGAGGAGTTGTCCGGCGTCACCCGCGACCGGCGCGAGTTCGACGCCGATTGGGCGGGCCGGGACTTCGTCCTGGTCGACACCGGTGGCTGGGAGAGCAAGCCCGCCGGAGGCATCAACGTCTCGATCAAGGAGCAGGCGGAGGCGGCGGTGTCCGGCGCCGATACGGTCATCTTCGTGGTCGACGGGACAACCGAGCTCACCGACGACGACACCGGGGTGATCTCGGTGCTCCGGGCGGCTGAGATCCCGGTGATCCTGGCGGCGAACAAGATCGACAACGCGGCGCTCGAGGGGACCATCGACCGATTTTGGGGCCTGGGCCTGGGAGAGCCGCACCCGATCAGCGCCTATCACGGCAGGGGCGTGGGGGAGTTGCTCGACGAGGTCGTCTCCAAGCTGCCCGATACCCCGAAGCCCGAGGTCGAAGATGATTTGCCCAGGGTGGCCATCGTCGGGCGCCCCAACGTGGGGAAATCGACATTGCTCAACAAGCTGTTGGGCGAGCAACGGGTCATCGTCTCCGAAGCCCCGGGGACGACCAGGGACCCGATCGACGTGGAGGTGGAACTGGACGGTGAGAGGTACCGGCTGATCGACACCGCCGGAATCCGCCGCAAGCCCCAGATCACCGAGGATGCCGACTACTACGCCGTGATCCGAGCCAGAGAAGCGTTGGAGACGGCGGATGTGGCGGTACTCCTCATCGATGCCACCGAAGGCGTGACTCATCAGGACCAGCGGATCGCCCGTGAGGTCGTCGACGCCGGAGTGGGGCTGGTCATCGTCCTCAACAAGTGGGATGCGCTCGACGAGGAGCAGCGGGAATTGACCGAGAGGTCGCTGCCCGATCGCTTCGGATTTGTGGGCTGGGCACCGGTGATCAGGATGGCGGCGAAGACCGGTGCTCGGATGCAGCGACTGCCTGGCGCAATCGAGGCGGTGCTCGACGCCCGGTCCACCCGCATCTCCACCGGAGAGCTAAACCGCTCGATTCGTCAGTGGACGGCGGCACACCCACCACCGGTGCGGAAAGGCCGCCGCCCCAAGATCCATTACGTGGTCCAGGCTGGAACGTCGCCCCCGACGTTCGTGGTCTTCCTGTCCGGCGGGGAGTTGGGGGACGACTACCTGCGGTTTCTGGAGAACCGGCTGCGTGACGAGGCCGACTTCACCGGGAACCCGGTTCACATCGTGTCCCGAGCCGGAGAGCGGCGATGAGCGACGAATACCTGCCGGGGCGGGACGGTGAGGCGGAGGAGGCAGACGACGACGTCAAACCCCCGTTCAGCTTCAAGCTGATGATCGTCTTGACGGTCATCTATCTGGGTTGGAGGCTGATCCAGGGGATCGTGTGGGTGGTGGAGAAAGTGACGAGCTAGCGTCGAAGTCGATTTCGATAAAGGGAGCCGCCATGGGCGTTGCACCGTGGATTCTTCTCTGGAGCCTGATGCCGTTGTCGATGGTGCCGACCACGGTGATCGATGGGGCATCAGCAGCAATTGGGCTGCTCGACGCCTCTGACCCGGGCGGAACCTTTGTCGATGACAATGGGAATGTGCATGAGGGCGGTATCGAGGCCATTGCCGCCGATTCGATAACTCTCGGCTGCAATCCGCCGGCCAACACCCGGTACTGCCCTGGGGACAGTGTCACACGTGGCGAGATGGCCGCATTCGTCGCCCGGGCTCTTGGGCTGGGGACGCCGCAGACCGACCATTTCGCAGACGACTCCGACTCTGTGTTCGAAGGTGCGATCAATCGAATCGCCGACGCCGGGATCACCCAGGGCTGCAACCCTCCAGCCAACGACAACTTCTGCCCGACGAGGACCATGACCCGCGGCGAAATGGCAGCTTTCATGGCACGGGCGTTCGACCTTCCAGCTGCCGGCGTCGATTGGTTCGACGACGACGATCAATCGATTTTCGAAGGAGCCATAAATCGAATCGCCGAGGCGGGGATCACCGTCGGATGC
>JBOGEU010000173.1:0-1905 GCA_050741995.1 Acidimicrobiia bacterium
CAGACGAGCACAGCCCCCGAGGCCGTGACTCAATAAACCAAGCCTCTACGAAACCCGGGGTGATTCACACCCATGACCCGGGGACGCGACGCCAACCACGCCTACGTCGCCACCCAGGACAACCAAACCGGCGCCGATGTTCTCGCCCACGCCGTGTCACGGGAATGGGCCGACACGCCAGCCTTGGCTCGACGCATCCAACTCAACTCGGATCCCCGACTGCCGACCCTTGAGGGAGACAGAAGTCCGACCAAAGTCGATACCTTTGCTCGGGTCATCGATCAGGGGGCGTCGAGACAGTCGCCAGAACGAGTCCCCCTGGGCCTCGGGCTATGACCACCGCGCATGCCGTCGGTGGGCCGCCGGTGGCCGAACGTCAGGCGCGACGACCCGGGTAGTCGGCACATCTTGCGGCGAGCGCCATTGCCACGTCGGTGATTCAGCCCTCGACGGGTGTGTCGATGTATTCGGTGACTGAGAACGGGATTGGCTCGCTGAGTTCCTCGCCGCCTTCTCCCAGTGGTGTTAACAGGCCCGCGACAGGTGTTGCTTTCGTGCCGAGTACCGCGGTTGGTGGATAGCCATCCGCCTCGCCTTGCACTTCCACAACTTTTGATTCGAGTTCGGTGTCGATTCTGACCTGAGCTACGCCGGGCTGCGTACGCAAGACGATCACGCCCCCTTCTCCGACAGCGAACGCCTGCGAATACACCATTGGGCCATCGCCATCCGGGGTGGTGCACCAATCCTCGTCGACGACGGGGCGAACGCCTGTGCACGCTTGGGTGGGCTTGTCCGGCTCACTGAGGTGCCATCCAACGAGAACCCACGGCGACTCTCCTGCGGTGCCCCAGGCGAGAGGTTCCTCACCTTCGCCAACCAGGTCCTCCTCGGGCCCGTCTTGTGCATCGGTTCCGTCACCAGCGGTGGAGTCCTCGCCCAGGATGACCTCTGAGATGGAGAGAAGGGTGCCGCCGACTCGGTTCACCCGCAGGATCACTGGCTCAGCGACCGGGAGGTCAAGCGCCAGAGGCGGGGTACCTGCACCCGCAGTTCCCCACGGGAAATCCGATTCTGGTGTGAAGCCGTCAGGGTTGGGCGCGGAAGCTACGGGTTTCTCGTCGAGGCTGAGCACATCAGCTCCGAGGTAGTCATCGGTGTTGCTCTGGATGACGCCCCGCAAGCTGCCCTTGCTGATGGCGAGATCCGACAGGTCGATCCCCTCTGTCGTCGCAGCGAGAATCTCGAGTCCTCTGGTGGTGGAACGCATCAAGAGCCACCCGCGGTGCCCCTGCTCGATCTCGGTCTCGACCAAGAACCGACCCCAAGCCCACTCCACCAGGGTGTACCCGTCCTGCTCCTCGACGCGGCTCACGCCTACGTTCAAGAAAGGAAGGCGCGTCTCGAGGTATTGGGTCGCGACCTCCTCGGGATTGCCTTCCATGACGAGAAGCGGGCTTGCAAGCTCCGGGTCGAAGCCATCGGGGAGTAGGTCGATGACCGCCCGGAGAATCTCGCTGGTTGCGGTGGAGGGCGAAGTCGAGGGAACCGGCTGTGTTGATTCTGCAGTGGCTGGCCGGTTGGTCACAGAAGTGGCCGGGTCGGACCCTCCACCTCCACGTCCAGCGTCGAGCCAGATGACAGGTGCTACGAGAAGCATGACGGCCACAACCGCCGCCGCAGCCACCAGACCCGAACGTAGGAAGCCCGTTCGGTTCTGTTCCGCAGGAATCAGCGTGTGAGTGGCTTCCTCGTCTGGAAGCAGCGCCGCTTCATGTCGAAGCGTGTCCGCAAGTCGCCGTTCGAGTGTCTTCATCCTGCCTCTCCTTCCAAATCCTTCGCCAACTGCGCCAGGGCACGCTTCAACTGGGTCTTCACCGTGCCTTCAGGAATCCCCAAGGCTTC
>JBOGEU010000174.1:0-2405 GCA_050741995.1 Acidimicrobiia bacterium
CCTCATGCCTGTCCCTTGGCCCGGTCGGCTTCCGTCCAGGTTATGAGGTCCCAGTCGGGGGCCAGGACCAGGCGTGCGCCTGCGTTGACGATCTCGATCCGATTGCCTCCCGGTTCCCAGACATAGAGGAAGAAGGTCTGCTGTATGGCGTGCTTGTGCGGTCCGGTCTCGATGAACACACCCTGCTCCAGGAACATGTCCGCTCCCCGGAGGACGTCCTCGCGCTGATCGACTGCGAAGGCGACGTGATGCAATCTTCCCCGGGTCTTGGTCCAGTCGTTGGTGTAGACGACGTCATAGCCCTTGTTGCAAAAGGTCATCCAAATCCCGGCGATGTCACCATTGTCGAGCTGGATCTGTTCCGTGGGCAAGGCGCCGAGGACCGATACGGCGAAATCGCGACTCGCCTCGACCTCGGCCGCCAGGAAGTTGACATGGTCCAGTCGGCGCACCCCGATCCCGTGATTCGGGCGGCGCTGCGCCTGGTTCTTGAGTGCGGGCGCAGCCGTGCCGGAGGGTGTGAATCGCTCCGACTGGAAGTAGAGGTCCCACTCGTGCCCGTCAGGATCGACGAACGCATAGGTCGAGCCCCTTCCGGGTTGGCCATCGACCCACCCGCGACCCAGCCCCGCGGCCTCGATCGCCTCTGCGCGATCGTGCAGGGCGGCATGATCGGCGGTGCGGACACCCACTCGGCCGACGCCGGGCTCGGCCCTGGCACTCAGCTTCAGGCTGAACCGCTCGTAGTCGTCCCAACTGCGGAGATAGGCCGTGCCGTCGCTCGACTCGACGACATCCATCGACAGCACGTCGGTGAAGAAGCGGAGGCTCTCGTCGAACGTCGGGGTGAACAACTCCACATATCCGAGATGAGCGATATCGAGGTTGGAGCGGATGGTCATCCCTCCCGGTCATCGAGCATGTCTTCGTACTCTACGTTCGCATCTCCCGCCTGCTCCTGTCGCTGCGCAACATGCCTTGCAGGGTCGGGATGACGCCGCGTGGGATCCACAGGAACAAGACGATGATGAGAATCCCGTAGACGAACACCCGGAGCTGGCCGACCTCGACCAGCACCTCGTCGATGGCGGTGAAGGTGACCGCTCCTAGGATCGGCCCGAAGAGGGTGCCGATGCCACCGAAGGCCAGCATCACGAGGACGACCACGTCGACCTGGGCGAATCCGAAGGTGGTAGGGCTGATCCGACCTTCGGTGAAGGCGTAGGTCGCCCCGGCCAGACCGAGCATGGCGGCGCCGATCGCCGCGGCACACACCCGATAGAGGGCAACGTCGACTCCGGCCAGCTCGGCGGCCACCTCATCGTCACGCAGCGCCCGGAACGCCCAGCCGAAGTGGGAACGTCTCAGCAGACCGTGTACCAGCAGGAACATCAGTACCAGTCCCAGCATCACGTAGTAGGGCGGAATCTGGCGTCGCAGGAGGCCGTCTGCCCCCGAGGAGATGGCAAAGCCCGACTCGCCCCCGGTGACATCGCCCACCCCGAGCAGGAGGTTCTCGAAGGCGAGGGCAAAGATGAGGGTGATGATCCCGGTGAAGATGACGCCCAACGAGCGCCGCACTGCGATCCAGCTGAGCAACCCGCCCATGAGACCGGCGGCGAGGGTCGCCACGACGACGCTGACGATGATGGGCAGCCCGACGGTGTCGGCGAGGATGGCGCCCCCGTAACCACCGATCCCGGCCAACGCCCCGACACAGAGGAAGAGCTGACCGGTGCTGCCAAAGATCACATTGAAGCCGATCGTGTAGCAGGCAAAGGCGAGCCCGAGGACCGCGACTCCCATCAGGACCCGGGAGCCTCCGAGCCAGAGGGGCACCAGCGCAAAGACCGCGCCGATGATCGCGATGGGCAACAACAGCGCCAGGATCGATCGCGTCGCTCGCTGCTCGGTGCCACCAATCAGCGACGTGCCGGTCGCTTCGGTGTACCGCTCCGTCATTCCCTCACCCCGAACAGGCCCGACGGTCGGATGAGGATGGTCACCGCAGCCGCACCTAGCAGGATGATCAGCGACAGGAACGTCCCGATGTACGCCGCGGCGATGTTGTTGACGATTCCGAGGATGATCCCGGCGAGCAATGCCCCGGTGACACTCCCCAGTCCCCCGACCACGGTGACGATGAGGGCGTAGACGGTGATGCCGAACCCGGCCGACACGGTGACCGGCCGCACCATCGACTGGGTCACCGCCACCAGGGCGGCGAGGAGACCGCTGAGAGCCAGGATGATGCGGAGCATGCGTTGCGGGTCGATCCCGACCAGACGGGCCCCCTCCTCGTCCTCGATCACCGAGCGGACCGCCCGGCCCAGGGTGGTCCCCCGGAAGAATGCGAAGAGTGCGCCGAGAGCGACCAGGGTTATGCCCGAGGCCACGATGCTGCC
>JBOGEU010000175.1:0-1957 GCA_050741995.1 Acidimicrobiia bacterium
AGCCAGGTCCGGACCCCCGACCAATTGATGCCGATGACCGGGTCGTCGCCCACCACCCAGCCGTCGTGTCCCGGCGGGATGTTGAAGACCTCATTGGGGCCCACGTCCATCGTGGAGCCGTCGTCCATCTCGACCCGAAGCATCCCCTCGACGAGGACCCCTGTGTGGTGGGCTTGACAGCTCTCCTCGGCTCGCTGATTTCCTTTCAATGTCCGCCCGCCGAGGGCGCAATGCATGCCGGGCTCGAACCGGTTCCGTGAGATCGAGGCGTCGCCGATCTGCACCACGTCGGCCTTCAAACCGGCGAACTCGATCCGCTCGTCCGGAGTGTCGAGAGTCTTCTTTTGAATCCCGGCCAAGACACGATCTCCTCTGGAATTTGCCGACAGCGTAATGAGGAAGCCTGGACCACCACGCCTCGAGTCGGCCGCCCGCCTGGTCGTACTCGCATCGTTGACCGCGGCCGACGGTGGGATCACACGCCAACTGGGCCAAAGCCTCTATCTCGAATTCCCCGACCTGGTCCACGAACGGATAACGTCGCTCATCGAAGGTGGACCCAGGAGCGAAGCAAGCATGACCGTTGTCGATTGGTTGTTGGATTCCGATCCCTCCATTCGCTGGCAGGTCATGCGTGATCTCACCGACGAGCCCGACGAAGTGGTGGCCGCCGAGCGGTCGCGTGTCGCCGACGAAGGCTGGGGTGCCCGCCTGCTCGATCTCCAAGAGCCCGGGGGGCAGTGGGATGGCGGCACCTATCAGCCGGGATGGGCCGACCCCTACGTCTATGTGCCCGCCTGGACCTCCACGACCTACACCCTGTTGTTGCTGCGCGACCTCGGAGTCGACCCGGCGAACGACAGGGTTCGCAACGCGTTCGCCCTCGTCCGTGACAACAGCAAGTGGGAGCACGACGGCCAGGACTTCTTCGCCGGCGAGGTCGAACCGTGCATCAACGGGATGACGGTGTCGCTGGGCTCGTATTTCGGCCAGGACGTCCAGGGAGTGGTCGACCGGCTTCTCGACGAGCAACTCAGCGACGGCGGCTGGAACTGTGAGGCGGAGCATGGCTCCACGAGGACGTCGTTCGACACCACCATCTGCGTGCTCGAGGGTCTGCTCGATCACGAGCGGGCCACAGGCGGCTCCCCCCAGGTGAAGGAGGCCCGGCTCAGGGCAGAGGAGTACATGCTCGAACGTCGTCTGTTTCGCCGTCTATCGACCGGCGAGGTGATCAACCCCGACTGGGCCCTGATCTCATTCCCGACTCGGTGGCACTACGACGTCTTGCGCGGGCTGGATCACCTGAGAAGCGCGGGTGCCGACCCCGACGATCGGATCGCCGAGGCCATCGAGTTGGTGGAGACGAATCGGGGCGAGGACGGCCGTTGGCCGTTGCAGAACTCTCACCCCGGACCCGTGCACTTCGATATGGAAGACGGAGACGGCAAACCCAGCCGATGGAACACGCTCCGCGCCCTGCGGGTGCTGAACTGGGCCGGCGCATGACTACCGGCGGGTGTGATCACCTCCGATGTCGTTCCGAGAGGTGGATGGTGACACTGTCCCCTTCGCCCTTGCCGATTGTGTCCCGAAGGTCGACTTTGATCGGGAGCTTGTGCGTGCCGTCACCGAGAGCCATGAACGAGCTGCGGAAGGGGTGACCGTCGACGGTTCCGGAGACCTCGACCAGGCCCCGGGTGCCGAAGAGCTCGGCGGTCCAATCGGTTACGACGTATGTCCACCCGCCCTGGGCGGGGCTCTTCTCCAGAATGGCGGTGAAAGTCTTGTCGATCTTCTCTGTGACCGGTTGGTTGGCGGTCATCGGATCTCCTCCAAAATGTAGAAGCGGTTGCCATCCGGATCGTCAAAGGTGTACATGGGCGGGACACCCAAGGCTGCTTCTTGGTCTCGGACAACGATCCCAACGGTGCGAACATCTGTGATGGTGGTCGGC
>JBOGEU010000176.1:0-3827 GCA_050741995.1 Acidimicrobiia bacterium
CGCAATATCTCGGAGCGGCGGTCTTCCAACATTCCAACCTAGAGGTTATCGACGTTTGCACGCTCGACCCACCCATCCGGTGCTTCGAGACCCAAAACCTGGCGGTGCACCTCGTCGGTGAGCAGGGGCCGGCTCACCACCAACCTCCCCTCGCGCAACTCGACGACCCTCTCCCTGACCAGGAGGTCGCCGCCCGCCGTCTGCAACAGGGCTTCGACACCGGGCCCCGGCGCCACTCCGGCGGCGCGGCGAAGCCCGACGAAGAGCCGGTCGATCTCGCGGTCCCACCCGGCGACAGCCTCGACACCGGCCGTCGGCCGCTCTCCCCGCTCCACCCTCTCGATATAAGCGTCGAGTCTCCGCACGTTGTGACTTCGGGCCCCGGACCGAAATCGATGAGCGCTGTTGCCATATGCCTCGTACTCGCCTTGGGCCCACACCGTCAGGTTGTACCGGCACTCGTGGCCGGGCCTCGACCAGTTGGACACCTCGTAACGCTCCAGACCGGCAGCGGTGAGGACCATGTCGGCATGCTGGTATCGATCGGCCTGGACGTCCGGGTCCGGCTCAGGCGCCCCCGCCCTGACCTGGCGATTCAGGGGCGTACCCGGTTCGACGGTGAGGGCGTAGCACGAGACGTGGTCCGGTCCCAGCGCCACTGCCTTGGTCAGCGTCTCGGCCCACGACTCTTCGCTC
This sequence comes from Acidimicrobiia bacterium, assembly GCA_050741995.1. Taxonomy (GTDB): domain Bacteria; phylum Actinomycetota; class Acidimicrobiia; order Spongiisociales; family ZC4RG35; genus JARDZU01. Next base: position 697 of record JBOGEU010000176.1, read on the forward strand.
TCGACCGGGGAGCCGAAGATAAGGTCCAGCGAGACGTTGGCGAAACCCGCCTGGCGGGCGTTGTCGACGGATTCGACGATGTCAGCGCCATCGTGGCGCCTTCCCAGAGCGGCCAGGACGAGGGTGTCGAAGCTCTGCGCCCCGAATGACACCCGGTTGAAGCCAAGGGACAGCAGATGCCGGGCACGGGCGAGGCTGAAGTCCTCAGGGTTCGCTTCCAGCGTCACCTCGGCTCCCGAGACCATCCCGTGGCGGCGAGCCAGCGTCCCGAGGATCCGCCCCAACAGCGAAGGGTCGACATGACTTGGCGTCCCACCCCCGACGTACACCGAGTCGAGCGGCCGCCACCGCTCGCTCATCCCGATCTCGGCGATGACCGCATCGACATAACGCTCGGCCATGTCGTCGGCACCGGCGACGACAGCGAAGTCGCAGTAGGGGCAGACGGCGGAGCAGAACGGGATGTGAACGTAGGCGGCCGGGGTATCGACATGGACATCCACGTCGCTGCGGCTCATATCTCGTCGTCGACCCGGAGGGCGGCGACGAAAGCCTCCTGCGGCACTTCGACCGACCCCACCATCTTCATTCGCTTCTTGCCTTCCTTCTGCTTCGAGAGCAGCTTCTTCTTGCGGCTCACGTCCCCGCCGTAGCACTTGGCGATGACGTCCTTCCGCTTGGCCTTCACCGTTTCCCGGCTGATGATCCGGCCCCCGATGGCGGCCTGGATCGGGACATCGAACATCTGACGCGGGATGAGGCCGCGAAGCCGGGTGGTCATCGTCTTGCCGTAGTCGGCCGCCTTGTCGCGGTGGACGATCGCCGAGAAGGCGTCGACCGGCTGGCCGTTGAGCAGGATGTCGACCTTGACCAGGTCCGCTTCCCGATATTCCGCCGGCTCATAGTCCAACGAGGCATAGCCCTTGGTCCTCGACTTGAGGAGATCGAAGAAGTCGAACACGATCTCGGCCAACGGCAGCCGGTAGTCGAGCTCCACCCGCTCCGGGCTGAGATAGCTCATGGTCCCCAGCTCGCCCCGCTTGGTGGTGACCAGCTCCATGATCGGCCCCACATAGTCGCTGGGAGCCAGGATCATCGCACGGACGTAGGGCTCTGAGATCCCACCCCGGGCGGCCGGGTCGGGCAGGTCCTGGGGCGACTTGATCTCCCGAATGCTCCCGTCGTGCATCGTGACGCGATAGGCAACCGAGGGCGCGGTCGCCACCAAGTCGAGGTCGTACTCCCGCTCCAGGCGCTCCCGCACGATCTCCATGTGCAACAGGCCGAGAAAACCGACTCGGAACCCGAAGCCGAGGGCGCGGCTGGTCTCCGGCTCCCAGGTCAAGGAGCCGTCATTGAGGCGAAGCTTCTCCAACGCCTCTCTCAGTCTCTCGAAATCGTCGCCGTCGGTCGGGAACAGGCCGGAGAACACCATCGGCTTGGGCTCGGCGTACCCGGGAAGGGCGTGCCGCGCCGGGCCGGCGGCGTCGGTGAGGGTGTCTCCGACCCTGATCCGGTCGATCTCCTTGACGCCGGTGATCAGATAACCCACTTCACCGGCTTCCAGGGTGTTGACCGGCTTCGCCCCCGGGGTGAGAATCCCGATCTCCGCCGCATCGTGGGTCTCCCCCGTCGCCATGAACTTCAGCCGGAACCCGGAGCGGAGCCGTCCGTCGACCACCCGCACGTAACAGACCACCCCCCGGTAGGCGTCGTAGTACGAGTCGAACACCAGCGCCCGGAGCGGGCCGTCGGGGTCGCCTATGGGAGGGGGCACCTGGTCCACCAGTCTCTGCAGCAGCTCGTCGACACCCTGGCCGGTCTTGGCGGACAGCCTCACGATGTCTTCGGGGGACCCTCCGATGACGCTGGTGATCTCCCCTGCCACCCGGTCAGGGTCGGCGGCCACCAGATCGATCTTGTTGATGGCGGGGATCACCTCGAGCCCGGCATCGACCGCCAGATAGGCATTGGCCAACGTCTGTGCCTGCACCCCCTGTGCCGCGTCGACGAGCAGCAAGGCGCCTTCGCATGCGGCCAGGGAGCGGGAGACCTCGTAGGAGAAGTCGACATGGCCCGGGGTGTCGATCAGGTTCAGGACATACTCCTCGCCGTCTTCGGCGACGTGGCTGAGGCGAACCGTCTGCGCCTTGATCGTGATGCCGCGTTCCCGCTCGAGGTCCATAGTGTCGAGGAGCTGCTCACGCATCTCCCTTTGGGTGACGGCGCCGGTGCGCTCGAGAAGGCGATCGGCCAGGGTCGACTTGCCGTGGTCGATGTGGGCGATGACAGAGAAGTTGCGTATGCGCGATTGATTGGTCACAGGCAAGCCGGAGGCGGCCATTGTACCTTCCATTGGGCCCCTGCTACTCTGCCGATTCCGGCGCACACCGCAAGCGGGGCGCCGAATCTCCCACCGGACGAGAGTCTTTTCAACATGGCAAACATCAAGTCACAGATAAAGCGCAATCGCCAGACTTTGAACCGGCGGGCGCGCAACAAGTCGGTCAACAGCGATCTCAAGACCAGTGTCAAGAAGGTGGATGCGGCTGCCACGGCCGGTGAGCCGATCGACGACTTGCTGAGATCCGCCCAGTCGAAGATCGACACCGCGGTGTCCAAGGGCGTGCTCCACGGGCGGACGGCAGCTCGCAAGAAGTCTCGGTTGGCAAAGCGGCTCTCGAGTAGCGAGTAACAGCTAGACGTCTCCCACGCTCCCCCCGCTTCGCAGGCCTAATTGCGAGGTTGACAGGGGGGTCACTCATATCCCACCCGCTCCGCCCCCCTCGATCGCACTCGCTTCGCTCGTTGGCGATCGGTCCCCCCGCTTCGCAGGGGGACAACCCGCTCCGCCCACCTCGGCCGACCCGAGGTCGGCCAGTCCCCCCGCTTCGCAGGGGGACAAGCTTTTTAGGTATACCAGCGGCACAACGCGACCGTGAGACGCTCCAATGTCACCCGGTGCACGTCTTCGGGGTAGGACTTGACCACCCGATCGGCCCTGACCAATGCCTCTTGTGCCCTTCGCAGGGAGGACTCTCTCACCTTCCCCCGCTGACTCCAGAACCGTCCTGCGCCTCGATCACCCGGACGGGCCCCGATCCAGTCACGAAACGTGCCCTCGTCCGGAG
>JBOGEU010000177.1:0-12945 GCA_050741995.1 Acidimicrobiia bacterium
GGAGAATCCCGGAGACCTGCTGCGGGTCACGGATCCGCCGCATCAAGACGGTCGCCGCCATCGAGGTGCCGTGGGCAGCCACAAAGCCGACAACCCCGGCGAGATGGATGAACTTCCACCAGCCGTAGCTCATAGATATGAGGGTTCCATAGCGGAGGCGCCTCGTCAATCGGCGATCAATACGGCCAGCAGAGTCGACGACGGAGTTGGGTTTGATCGACTTACGCCCTCAGACGTATCCGCCGGCGACTTTGTGTTGACCACAAAGGGGAAATCGACTAGAGCCGAGGCCGATCCAGCTCCCGACCATTGTCCTGTCACCGATGTCGACGACACCATCGACGCCCGCTTGTGCCTGGGCATACGTTTCCGGGCGCTCGATGTTCAGAGATCGGCGAGGACGTAGCCAAGTGGCTCGACACGCATTTCTTGGAACCGGTGAAGTGAACCCGATGCACCTGGCCGGGCCGAGCCTGACGCACAGATGCCGCGAGGCCGGCTCACCGATCCCGCGCCACCATGTAGGGAATCAGATCGCGCACGAAGCGCCGGCCATGGGAGTCCGGTACGTGGGCGAAGGCCTCGTTGAACGCGACTGCGGCGGATCGGGCGATGCCTCGGGCGAACTCCTCGGCAAACGCCACGCTGCCGTGGTCTTGCATCATCCTGAAGATCTCCTCGATCACAGCGTCGGATCGGTCTCCCCGGTCCATGGCCAGGTGATGCTCGACCTGCTCCCGGTCGGACGAAGTGGCGGCGGCGAGCAGATGAAGGAGGATCAAGGTCCGCTTTCCCTCGCGTATATCGCCGAGGGGCTCCTTGCCATAGAGCTCACGAGACCCGGTCAGATTGAGGATGTCATCGCGGATCTGAAAGGCCGCACCCAGGAAGAATCCGAATCGCAGCATCGGGCCGAGCTCCACCGCTCTCTTGCTGCCGATCAACGCCCCCACCCTCAGCGGGAGCACCGTTGTGTACCAACAGGTCTTCTTCATGATCAGGTCGAGATAGTCGTCGGGGGTCAGATCGTTGCGGCCGTCACGCTGCCATCCCAGCTCGATTGCTTGACCTTCGACGGTCTGACGTGCCATGAAATCGAACTCGGACCAGATCCGGGCGGCAAGACGACGCCCGAGTCTTCGCTCGTTTTCCCTCAGGGCGCCGAGGGCGAAGACGGCGAGGCCGTCACCGGCGTTGATGGCGAGGGCCCGGCCGTATTTGCGGTGCAGGGTGGGTGCGCCCCGGCGCAGCTCACTGTCGTCCTCGACGTCGTCATGGACCAGGAAGGCCGTGTGGAGGAGCTCGAGGGCCGCCGCCGTCGGCATCGCCTCTTCGACACCACCTCCGAAGGCCTCGCAGGTGGCCAGGCACAACGCCGGCCTAAGCCCTTTCCCTCTCCGCCCCAGATACTCCAGGGCTGGATCGACCAGGTAGTCCGTCTCTCCCCGATCCGGGACATAGGAGAGGGCGGCCCGACGGGCCCTGTCGGTGTACGCCTCGAGTTTTTCTAGGAAATCGGTGCTGGCCGTGGTCACAATCCGGCTCCGTCCACCTTTTCCACCTTCAACAGAAGCGAAATGGGGTCATCGGGGGCCTCCGCGATCAGTACCAATCCGAAGTACAAGCCCGGAGGCTGGTCTCGGGGGACATCGACTCGGAGGCGTAACTCGGTGCTGGTCGAGGGGTCGAGATGGACGACTTTCTGTGGAGAGGTCCATACCGCCTGAGCAGGAATGGTCATTCCTTCCGGGGAGATCAGCCCGGTCGCCGCCACCTCGATTCCTGTAGAAGCCGACGAGGTGGGATTGTGGACCCACAGCGAAGTCTCGGAGGTGCCCGCCGGCCGCGCCGGGGGCAGGACGATCGTCTCCATCTCGGGCCTTGCCTCGCCCCGTCCGGCTCGAGATGCGATCACAGCAGTGGTCTCGAGAAATCGGAGATAGGCCTCTGCCAGCCGTGCGGCTCTGTCGACCAGCGAGCCGGGGTCGAGCCCGTCCAATGACCGTGGCGCCGGCCAGGGCCGGTCGTCGACCATGACCCGATCGACCATGGCGGTGTAGCGACCTACAACGGCGGCGGCCGAGAACAATCCGAAACGTTGCACGTTTCCGACCAGATGCCTGGCCCGGCGGGCGTCCTCGGCGGACTGATCAGTGGTCATGCCACCCCCTCGATCCCCTGGGAATCGCCTATCGAGCCATCGAGGATGGCGCGCGCGGCCAGGATTCCCGAGCGTGTGGCCGCCTCCACGGAACCGGCGTCGAGACCGCAGGCGGTCCAGTCGCCGGCCACGGCGAGGTTGTCGAACCCGGTCCGGCCCGGGGCGATGCGATAGCGGCCCGAACCGGGCAGTGACTGCACATAGCGGTCCGAGGGGTCGAGGTTGGCTCTGAAGTACTGCTCGCTCAGCCGGTCGGCTCCCCTCCGTCCCTGGTCGGCCCACAGCAACTCCCACCGAAACCCATTGGCGTCCTGAGCTGTGGGCCACAGCGCACCGACCTCCTCGTCGAGGAAACGGGCGAGGGTGCCACGGACACCCTCTTCACCGGCTGCCGGATCAGCGTCGGGCATGACACCGCAGAGGTAGGCGATGCTCTGTGGCGGCGCGGGGGTCGGCCAGGTTTCCCTTGGGAGGAGGTGCGACATCGACGCCCAGGTGTCGAAGGAGTCCCCGAACCCGCTGAGTGTGACACCAGGCGGGCCGTCCCATCCCATCTCGGACTCGGTGGCGGTCAGCCACAGCTGAGCGGAACGGGTGGCCACCGTCGCCACCCGGTTCACCATGCCCCGCCAAGCCCGGTCGGCGATCACCAGTTCCGATGCGACGTAGGGGACCATCCCCAACGACACGGCCAGAACCACGACGTCGAAGTCCTCACCGGCGACCAGCCTCTCGGTCCCGGTTCCGGGGTCCGGTCCCCAATGCGATTCGAGGTGATCGCCAGGATCGGCGGCGAGCTGCTCGGCGACGGGGCGGGCCGGCCAGCAGGGAAGACCACCGACCCGAACCAGGGGGTGGTAGCTGCTCCGACCCGGCGCCAGCTCGGCCTGACGGGTGAGCTCGATCGACCCGATGACGCGGCCGTCGGTCAGGCCAAGCCGGTCGAGGCGGCGGAAGAAGCGGAACTCGACACCACGACGGCTCAGGGCCTCGTAGAGAGGGGCGAACAGGACCTCGCCCATCCCGGCCTGCATCCGCCAGAAGATGGAGCCTTTGAAGTCGAACAGCATCCGGCTCGCTAGCTGGAGTCCAAGCCCCGCCGCGAAACGGGGTCGGGTCCGGTCGCCGTGCTCGTAGGCGAAAGTGAGGTCGTACATGCCGCGCACGATGGGCGAGTCGAGTGTCTCCCGGGCGGCGCCGTGAATGGCCAGCCATTCCCGGTAGTCGAGATGGTCGATACGTTCGTAGCCGGAGCCCGACAGCAGCCCGTCGGCCGACATCCCCACCAGGTTGGTCACCACCAGGTCGACCAACTGCCAGGTGCGGCGCGCCGCCGCATCGGCCATGACCGCAGCCCGGATCCCGTCTCGCCACGCATCGAGGACGGCAGCTAGCGCCTGCACAGTCGAGGAGGCGAGGGTGGCATCTGTGGCGATCCGGGCCGCCCGCTCGGTGGCCTCCAACAATGTGGCCAGGGCGGTCAGCCCGCCACCTCGAATCAGAGTCTCCAGATCGGGCCGCCTCGGCCTGGGCACCGGGGAGCTGCTCAGATGCACTCGAGCGGAATCGGGCGATGAGCCCAACGACCGATGGAAATCAACGAGAAGCCGCATCGCACGCACTGCCACGTCCAGAGGAGGTAGAGGCAGGTCCTCGGCTCCGGGCTCCCCGGGTAGGGCATCGTTGCGGGAGAACATGGTGACGAAGTGGGACCAGGTGGCCCCGTCGTGCTCGGCGAGCCCGACATCACCCGTGGGGGCCACCGCCTCCAGCCAACTGCGAATGGGGCAATCCGGGTCGGCGATATTTCGATTCAGCTCACCGTAGGCCTCCCGAAGCAACCTGAAGGTGGCGTCGTAGTACCCGAGCAGGACGTGGAGCCCGTGCTCCTCGATGCGTCCGTGGCTGCCCCGGCTGCTGGCGCCCTTGCCCCCGAGGCGCCAGCCCCGCTGGTAGACCGTGATCGATCCGATGCGCTCTCTCCATTCGCCCGAGCTCAGCTCCCAAGCAGTGGCCAGGCCCCCCATGCCGCCCCCCAGGATCACAACGCGCGGCAGGGACACGTCAAACGGCGAGGAGATCGTCGGCGTCGGCTGTTTCGCCTGTCGGCGGCGATGTCTGGATATCGCCTCTCGCCTCGATGAGCAGGCTGCGCCAGTCGTGGGGGCGCACAGCCTCTGGGAGCCGAGCCAGTCCGATGGCGGCACGGAGGCGGGCCACCCGTGCCCCCTGCTCCGATGCCACCCGCATCGCCTCGGTCAGGTCGGCCGCTGCCTCCTCCTCGTCGGCTCCACGGGCCAGCGAGTACACGGCCCGCTGGCGGAGAAGTTCCGGGAGATGGACATTCTCCCCTGTTTTGTGAAGCACCTCCAGGGCCTGCTCGATCAGCTCATGAGCACGGTCGGGATCTCCGGCCTCGGCATGAAGGTGAGCCAGATAGCTCAGGTTTGAGGCTGCGAAGGCCTCCTGGCCCATCAACCGCAGCGTGGCGATCGTCTGCTCGAGAGACCCCGGATCGGGTTCACCGCCCTCCACGGTGGTGGCCACATATGAGGAGCCGAGCATCATCCAATATGCGTAGCCGTATACCTGGCCGATTCCCACCACCTCCGCCCCGAGAAGCCGGGAAGCCTCGTGTTGGCCGAGAAAACGGCGGATCCAGGCAGCGTAGGTCTTGACGAAAGCCAGACTGAACGGACCGTGAGGGAAGCCGATCTCCTCGGCGCGGGCCACGGCCTCGCGCTCCCAGCGTTGAGCCTCATCGAACTCACCCTGCAGGGTGCTGACACAGGCGAGGGCGATCTCAGAGACCGCAATCGGGTCGTTGGGCAGGGGCCAGAACGGGGACACCGTCTGATCAGCGGGGCGAGCAAGGAGCCCTGCCGTGCCGCGTTCCAGGTGTCCCCGCGCCGACTCCAGGTCGCCTCGGTAAAAGTCGAGCCATCCGGCGCATGACTCCACTTCCGGCTCGAACCACGCAAACGCTGGTTGACGGACCATCTCACTCAACCGATCGATGAGGCCGCGGGCAGTAGGAAGGTCCCCGCTGGTCAGCCAGTAGGCCCATATGGCGATCAGTGAGGGCAACACTTCAGGTCGGGTCCCGAGACGGGTGGCGAGCGCTTCGGCCCGGCGGTGATCGGATTGCACATCCGGAGCTGCGTAGCCCTGCATCGAGCTCACGCTGAGGCCGCGCAGCATCCTGGCGGTGAGCTCGCTCAGGTCACGGTCCTCTGACTCGGGGAGGGTCTCGAGCAGGGCGAGGGCACGAGAGAGCAACCTCGTGGCCTCCGGGTGAGCCCCGTGGGCCTGCTCGGCCTGGGCGGCCATCAGGTAGAGCCCGACGGCGCGATCGGCATGTCCCGCCCGATCGAGGTGCTCCGCCACGAGAGCAGGCTCGGCGCCACGGTCGGCGATGGCTTCGGCGACCTCGGCGTGGTTCCGGCGTCGCACGTCCAAGACCTGGGTCTCATATGCAGCATCCCGGAGCAGGGCATGGCGAAACCGGTAGGTGTTGGCGACCAGATCGCTCGGCTCGATGATGCCCTCCGCGGTCATCGCGGCCAATTGGCCCGCGACCAGCGCCTCTTCGCCGAGCACTGCTGAGACGATACCGGCATCGAAGGTGGGGCCCACAGTGGCGGCCACCTGGGCCACGCGCAGGTCGACACCGGGCGCCTTGAGCCGCCACGTGAACAGCTCCTGAATCCGGAGCGGAATCGGCTCGGTGCGTTCGGAATCGAGACAGGATTGGGTGAGCTCCTCGATGAATAGCGGGATGCCTTCGGCTCGCTCGATGATGGAGGCTCGCATGTCGCCGGGAAGGTCAGCTCCTGCCGCCAGGTTGTCCACCAGGGTCGAAGAGGTGGCCGCATCGAGGCGGCTCAGTGGGAGCACCTCGACCGCGTCGCGCCATTTGATCGAGGAATCGTCCCTTGTAGTCGCCACGGTCAGGATGGCGCCAGGCCGGCGCTCCACCAGGCGGCCCAGCAGCGCCAGAGTGGATGGGTCTGCCCAGTGGAGGTCTTCGACGAGGAACAGGTGTGGTGTCTGCGCTGCCAATGCCATGAGCCAGTCGACTAGCCGGTTCAGGGTCTCATCGAGGAAGGCGCTCGGGTCGAGCTCGGGCACCGGATAGGGAGAGACCTCGGCGGCCCCGATCAATGGGACGAGGAAAGGCACTGAGCGGGACAGATCCAGCCGCAAGGAGTCGAGGTGGGCCACCAAGCGATCGCGTCGGTCATCGTCGCCGCTCGTCGCTCCGATCACGCGCTCCAGCAGGCGCCCGATCGGCCACAACGACAAGTTGGCGTAATAGGGGAGGCATCCAGCGCTCAGCACCTTGCCTCCGGTGGATTCGACCCGATCCAGCAGTTCGGCCACCAGCCTCGTCTTTCCGATTCCCGCCTCGCCGGTCACGAGGAAGGTGGCTCCGGCCGTGCGTTCGCCTTGCCCAATCCCTTCCCAGGCTGCGAAGAGACGGTCCCTCGTCTCTTCGCGCCCCACCAAGCCCGCTTTCCGATACCGCTCCGCCTCGAAGCGAGCCCCTGCAAAGCGTGGGCGCTCCACCGCGAACACCTCGACGGGACGGCTGATGCCCTTGAGCTCCTGGACCCCGAGGGAGTGCAGGTAGAAGTCGGCATCGACCAGTTGCTGGGTGACATCGCTGATCACGACCATGTCCGGAGCGGCGGCCTGCTGAATGCGAGCCGCGAGGTTGGGAGCCGCCCCCACGATCGAGCCCCGCTCCCGCACGGCAGTATCGGCACCGAGATCGGTGACGACCACGCGCCCGGTGTGGATCCCGATCCGGACCTCCGGGGTGGCCCCGAAGCGGCGATCAAGATCGGCTCGAGCATCGCGCATGGCGGCGACAAGATCGAGACCGGCCAGCACCGCCCGCCGGGCATCGTCTTCGTGGGGCTCGGGGTATCCGAACCCGGCGAGGATGCCATCACCCGTGTACTGCATAACGGTGCCGCTGTACCGCTCCACCGCCTCCTTGGCCGCAGCGCGGTAGAACGAGAACAGGTCGCGAAGCTGCTCCGGCTCCACGCGCTCGGAGAGCATGGTCGAGCCCACCAGATCGGAGAAGAGGAGCGTCATCAAGGCGCGCTCCCCCGACGGGCCGAGCTGGCGGGTTGCCACCTGTTGCAGGATCTGTGCCGCCCGTTGGTTGTCGGGGTCGACGGCGCGTACCTCCTCCGCAGTGGCACGCGCCTGTTCCAGGTCACCAGCGGCCAGCGACGCCTCTGCTGCGGAGAGCAGCCGTTCGAAGAGCCGGCTGAGCTGCGTCTGTGCCGACGTCACGATGTCACTGCCGTTGGAGATCAGTAGCTCGGGATAGGTATAGCTGTGCAGGGGCCAGCCTCTGACCCGGCGGGTTCTCGAGGTCACCTACGTAGAGCCCTGGCGCGACCGAGCCTTCGGTTGTCGTCAGCCGCACGCCGTAGGTCGTGTCGTCGAGCTCTTCGACCGAGACCGTGATGTCCGTCGATTGAATGGTGGCGCCACCGGCTTCGATGGACACCAGGTGCGTACATGTGGGTTGGTCATCCCTGCCCAGCCCAGCCACGGGGATCAGCGTTCCTTCCGAAGCCGCAGGAGCCGCGGCGGTCGTCATCGCAGTGGCTGCGCCCCGTCCCGCCTCCCGCGACTTCCCCGGCGGCATGAAGCCGGCGTTGAGCCCTTCTCGGGCGACCTCGTCGAGCAGCTCCGTGCCGAAGCTCCAGGCCTGGGCCCAATCCTTGGCCAGCTGCGACCAATAACGGGTCCCGTCGTCCACCCAGTCCGCGGCCGAATACTCACCGGATGTCGCCCTCGATGCCACATCTCCGAAGAGTTCGAGATAGGTGCGAGCCGAATCCCCGAAGAACTCCACCCAGGCGTCGAGGGTGTCACCGAGTGGCGACGTCTCGGAGTCGGGCTCTCCCGTGGGCGTATGGGTGGGCGGTTTCGGGGTGCTGGTGGTGCCGCCCTGCACCGCAGCACGGACCCAATCCGTCCAGAAGGGGCAAACCATGTGGGCCACTTCATCCCAGACATCCTGGGTGAACCCGACGATCTTGAGAGCCTTCACCCTGCGTACCGGTCCCACGTCGTTGACCGAGAGGAAACCACGATCGACGTCGAGCTCATTGTCGAGGCTCAGATTGAGCTCATAGGTCATGCCCGCCGCCAGATCCCCGTCCCGCCAGAAGTCGCAATGAAGCAGAGTGTTGATCCGGGAGACGAGTTGGACCTCTTCGTGAAAAACGCCATGCCAATGCTCATCACCGAGCGTCTTGATCGCGACGGGCTCGCTTCCGCCGACGACGTTCATCTGCTTGAACAGCATCGGTCCAAAGCGAGGCCAATTGCGCGGGTCGACCCACTGGGTGATGTGATCGAAGGGGGCGTCGGTCTCGAACTCGGAGAAGATCCAGGTCGCGGTGAGGCCACCAACATCCACCTTCCTGACGGTGCAGACGTCCTCCCCGATGAAGGCCGCGGACTGATGTGGGAGCTGTTGTCCGCTCTGTGTCGAGGAGAACGGGACCCCGGTCTGAGCCGATTGCTTCAGATCGTCCAAGAGCTGATCGACGTCGAGCCCATGTTGGTCCACCGCCGATGCCGCCAGTAGCCGGTACTCGGCTTCGTGGGTTTCGTAGTCAGGGAAGTCGGCCCGGGCCAGGTCGTGAAGGACGGCAACACGCGCCGAGACCGGTATCTCCTCTTTCGGAGCTTCGGCGACGACACGCATCGCGGTGTCGCTCGGGGTGAAATTGAACCCGGGGAGAATGCCCATATCGACCGGGCCAAAGGCTCCAGCGAGATCGTGGAGGCCGATCAGAGCCTGGTGCGCATCAGCACCAGCACCTTGGTCGGCGCCGGGGTCTTTGGGAACGTCGGTCATAAGGAACCCGCCTGGCGTGTTGCCTGATTTGCGGAGGGCCCGGCGCCAACAATGAACGCCTCTCGAACCCATTCAGCGCCGCTTCGAAGCTTATACAACAGTGTTGAGCATGCGACTGTCGCCAGGGGAAAACCGGCTCGCTCGATGCCGAGCTCGAGTCAGCCCTTGGGGAGGCGAACCACCTGGAACTCGACGTCGGGCGCGGGCTGGCCCGGTGGGGCGACGTCGAAGCGGGCATTCACCGCATACAGGGAGTTGCCGAACTCGACGGCTGTCGATGGGATCTTCAGCTCCGGACTGGTGATCGGGCTGTCTGACACCACCCCGGAGGAGAGGTCTGCGCTCAGCTCGACGACACCGATCTGGTTGAAGAAGTTCTGGACGACATACAGAGTCTTCCCATCGAGTACGAGGCCGTCGCCGTTCGGCACCGTATCAGAGCCGAGGTCGATGGACGAAGCCTCACCCGTTCCCGGAGCCACCGTGTAGAGCGCACCGGTCGCCGAGTTGACCAGGATCAAGGTCTTTCCGTTGGGTGTGGCATCGATGCCGTTCCCGTTGAACGCGCCGGCGCCGATGAAGACGAAATCGCCGGTCAAGGGCAGGGTCTCCACGGGTCCGTCGGGGCGCCCTCTGGAATCGAGGGGGACCTTGTACAGGTTCGGCTGGAAGCTGTCGGTGAAGTAGGCAGCCTTTCGGGTGACCACCACATCGTTGATCAGGGTCGGTTGCTGTGTGGTCAGCTGGAGTACGGCAACCGTATCGCCGGTGTCGGCGTCGTACACATAGCCCTGACCTAAGAACCCCCCGGCGACCCAAAGGAGATCACGGCGCGGATCGTGCTTCATGCCCAGTGCCGCCCTGGGGCCGGCGAAGTCGGCCGGTTCGTTCAAGAAAGCACCCTCGCCGGTGCGCAGGTCACCCTTGTAGATGGCACCGGTGCTCAGGGAACCGGTGAAGAACTCCGTGCCGGGCCCGACCGCGATCCCCTCCGGCGTGATCCCGTTCGGAAGATCGATCACCGCGGGGAAAGAGTGGCCGCTCGCAGCCGCGGGGAGGGTCATGGCCAAAGTTGCGGCAAGCGCAACCAGCATCGTCAGGTGGCGTCTCACGTAGTCACATCCCTGAATTCGCTTGTGCCTTCTTGATGCGAGCTTAGGTCAGGGTCGAACTTGCACGAGCCGCCCCGGTCCTGGTCTGTTCAGGTCTCGAACAACCGAGTATCGACCACGACACCGGCAAATCGCTGACCGAGTAGCTTCATGAAACTCCGCCCAAAGCGGGTACGGGGAAACTTTCGCCTCTCCTCGTGCGCACTCCGTATTTGCAGGGGACCCCGAGCGGTCGATCAGGGGTGTCCCCGATGGTGACAGCTTGGTTTGGGACCGAGACTTGTGTGCATGAGCACCTACCGACAAGCCCTCGACCTCGCCGAGCAGACACCAACCAGCCGCAACCGATACGTCGACTTCCTCCGAGCCGCTTCGATCATGGTGGTGGTGCTGGGCCACTGGTTGATGGCCGCCCCCCAGATGCTCCCCGGCGGGCTCGAGTACGAGCATCTGCTGTCGGTCGCGAGCTGGACCCACTACCTGACCTGGATCGTTCAGGTCATGCCGATCTTCTTCCTGGTCGGCGGGTACGCCAATGCGGTGAGCTGGCGGTCCGCAATGCGCAAGGGCGAGTCCTATGGCATCTGGCTGAGGGCTCGGCTGCGACGTCTCCTGCTCCCGGTGCTTCCGCTGCTGGCGATTTGGACCGCCGGGGCCGTCATCCTGCTGCAGACCGGTTACGACCGCTCCTTGATCAGGTTCGGATCCCAGGGCGCACTGGTTCCGATCTGGTTCCTCGCCACATACGTGGCGGTGGTTGCCCTGACCCCGATCACGCTTCGGTTCTGGGACCGGTACGGATGGAACGCCCTGTTCGTCACCGGCGCCCTCGCCGGGCTCATGGACTTCCTCTCATTGGGCGGTCCGGGTCTGACTTCCGCCGGTTACCTCAACTATCTCTTCATGTGGGGCACGGTGCACAGCCTCGGCTACGCCTGGGCAGACTCCAAGATCGGTGGTGTCTCCCAGAGGCTGGTGGCTTCGGCCGCCGGGTTTGCGGCGACCGCGGCCCTGGTCCTCTGGGGCCCATACCCGGTGGCGATGGTCGGGCTCACCACCCAGGGCGTGAACAACAGCCAGCCCCCGAAGGTGACGTTGCTCACCCTCGCCATATTCCAGGCGGGTTTGATCCTTGCCTTGGAGGGACCGGCCCGGCGCTGGCTGGCACGGGAACGGCCCTGGGCCGGCGTGGTCATGGTCAACGCCCGCATCATGACCATCTACCTGTGGCACATGACCGCAATGGTGATATTGATCGCCGGCTCGCTCCTGCTCGACGGGGTCGGGCTGGGATCGACGATCGATACCCGGGAGTGGTGGTTGACCCGCCCGCTTTGGATCGCGGCCCTGGTGGCAACGACGATCCCGTTCCTCATGATGTTCGGCCGATATGAGCGGCCCAACCCCGACCATCGGCCGGCGCCACCGGTCTGGCAACCGGTGGCCGCTGTGATCGCGGCCTGCATCGGTCTCGGTCTCCTCGCCGCCAACGGTGTGTCCGATGAGGAGGGCCTCCACGGTCTGGCATTGGCCCTCCCATTCACCGCCGCGGTGGCCGGTGGCGTCGCCGGGGCCCGTCGCTGGGAGCGCAGGCGACGGGAGCACGGCGAACTGCACGCAACGATGCCGAGCTAGTGGTCCGTCGGCGGTCCATCCGGATGAGGCCCCGGCCGGTGCTCGGTCATCGGCCAGCCGATAGAGTCGATGCGTGAGTTTCCTGGTTGGGGCGGAGGCATACGACAGATTCATGGGTCGGTATTCGACCGGCCTCGCTCCCCAACTCGCCGATTTGGCCGGAGTGGAGGCGGGTCAGGTGGTGCTCGACGTCGGCTGCGGCCCGGGTGCCCTCACCCGCGAGTTGGTGCGACGGGTCGGCCCGGCGTCGGTGTCCGCGGTCGATCCATCAGATCCGTTTGTCGCCGCCACCCGGGAGCGCTACCCCGGGGTCAGGGTGGAGCTGGCAAGAGCCGAGCAGCTCCCTTTCGCGGATCAGACCTTCGACGCCACCTTGGCCCAACTCGTGGTCCATTTCATGAAGGATCCGGTGGTCGGGATCCGAGAGATGGCACGAGTGACCCGCCAGGGCGGGGTGCTGGCGGCATGTGTCTGGGATCACGCCGGAAACCAGGGCCCGTTGAATGTGTTTTGGGATGCGGCGCGTGCGTTGGCGCCGGATCTCGAAGACGAATCGCAACTGCCCGGCACCAGTGAGGGTCATCTGGCGCAGCTGTTCGCGGAGGCCGGGCTCAGCGACGTGGAGAGCGGTGCCCTCACGGTGGCCGTGGAGCATCCGACCTTCGACGAGTGGTGGGAGCCGTTCACGCTCGGGGTCGGCCCCGCCGGGGCCTACTTGCTCGGTCTCGATACCCAGCCGCAGGTCGAGCTCCGCGAGCGTTGCCGGGGGATGCTGCCGCCAGGGCCGTTCACGCAGACGGCGACGGCGTGGAGCGCACGCGGACAGGTGTAGTCGCTGCACATCGATACCAGGACCTGCGGCTGGCCGGACACATCCCAGTTTGCCCCTTCGCCGCCGTCGGGTATGTGTGGGACCTCCATGGACTTCTGCTCCTTCGATGCGCCTGCCCCGGATTTGGTCGTAGCCACCGCGATTCACGACGGGCATGAACTGCGGCCGGAACTGGCGACCGTGATCACTCTGGACGGGACCACCCGTCTTCGCGAAGAAGACCCACACACCGGATTGGTGGCTTCCCGTTTCGGGATCAGCGCCGTCGTGCATCGATCCCGGTTCGAAGTCGACCTCAACCGGGAGAGAG
>JBOGEU010000178.1:0-1776 GCA_050741995.1 Acidimicrobiia bacterium
GCCTGCTCGAGTTCACCCGGATGACCGGGGCCGTCGTGGAGCGGATGCGTCGTCTGCCGATGCCGGTGCTGGCTGCGGTGAACGGCGTGGCCGCCGGCGCCGGGGCGGTGATCGCCCTGGCTGCCGATCTGAGGATCCTCTCCGAGTCGGCTTCGTTCCACTTCCTCTTCACCAAGGTGGGCCTGGCCGGAGCGGACATGGGGTCGGCGTATCTGCTGCCCCGGGTCGTGGGTCTGGGCCGGGCCACGGAACTGCTGCTGCTCGGCGAGGAGGTTGATGCCCGGAAGGCAGTCGAGATCGGTCTCGCCTCCAAAGTGGTCGCGGGCCCCGAGCTGGCCGGGGCCGTCAACGAGATGGCCCGGCGCCTCGCTTCAGGCCCTGCCATCGCCTACGGAGCGACCAAGGTCCTCATCAGCCGCGAGTTGGACATGGACCTCGGGTCGGCTATCGAGCTCGAGGCCTTCACCCAGGCGCTGTTGATGACCACAGAGGACCATGGCGAGTTCTACCGGGCATTCACCGGGAAACGCGCCCCGGACTGGAAGGGGCGATGAGCGATCATCGATTCCTGAGCCCCGAGGACATGGCGCCGGCTCGCGGCTTCTCTCACGGTGCGATTCCCGCCCCGGGCAACACGCTGTACATCGCCGGGCAGACCGGGCACCGCCCGGATGGGACCATCGCCCCCGGGCTCGTGGACCAATTCGCCGAGGCCTGTCGTTCGGTGGTGCGGGTCATCGCAGAGGGCGGCGGCAGCCCGACAGATCTGGTGTCGATGACCATCTACATCACCGACATCCAGGGGTATCGGGACCATCTGGGGCCGATCGGCGCCGCATATCGCGAGGTGTTCGGCAAGCACTACCCTCCGATGGCGCTGATCGGCGTCTCCGAGCTCTTCGACTCGGGAGCGAGGGTGGAGCTGGTCGGAGTGGCGGTGATCCCCGAAGGGAGCCGGGCCGCGGACGAGATGTTGGAGCAGGAGGAGACCCGCCCATGACCGCCAGCGTTCGCTATATCGTCCGAGGACGTCGATGCGGCAATCGCCTTCTACACGGGTCTTCTCGGGTTCACCGGGACCATGCACCCGGCCCCGACGTTCGCCATGTTGGACCGGGGTGACCTCCGCCTCTTGCTCAGCGCCCCGAGTGGGCTGGGTTGCGGGGGGTCGGGGCACCTTCGCAACGACATCGTCACCGGTGTCGGTGGCAGGCAGATCCTGGTAGACGATCCTTCGGGTAACCGCATCGAGCTCTTCGAGTCGTTCTAGACGACGTCGGCCACCACCTCCAACAGCTCGGACACATCTTCCTCGTCGTGATAGATCCCGAACCCGATGCGGAGGCGGTCGCCACGGTGATCCGTGATCATGCCGCGCTGGTGCAAGGAGTCATAGATCGCGCCCGCTCGATCCGAGCGGAAGGTGAGGAAGTTCCCCCGGTCGTGGGGCAGTTGCGGCAGGAGCTCTCCCAGCTTCGGGCTCCGGTCGAGAAATCGGCCCTGGAGTGCGGTGACGTGGGCGTGGACGTCCTCCGCGGTCACGCCTGCGGATTCGAGCCAGCCGAGCACCGCGTCGAGCCGGTAGATACCGGACGGGTCGTAGGTGGCGCCTGCGAACCTGGTGCCGTCGTCGGCGAATGGGACCAGATCGCTCACCCCGGTCTCGAGCTGCCCGAACCCGGCATACCAGCCGGTGTCCACGGGCCGGGGCCCGTAGCCGGGCGGGCAATGGATGAAGCATGCCCCCTCACCGGCCATGGCGTACTTGTAGCCACC
>JBOGEU010000179.1:0-1999 GCA_050741995.1 Acidimicrobiia bacterium
GACGTCCCCTCCCTGACCGCCGACTCGGCGAATTCGACGTTTCGTCCTTGCCGTTCCGCGACCGAGATGGCAAAGGCGGCCGCGTCGTTGATGATCTTGTCGGTGATCTCCCCGCCCTGAAGATCAACCGGGGTGGCGGCTCCGATCGAGGTTGCGGGCGCCATCGCGGCCACGTGGGCGGCCATGGTGATATAGGTGCCTGCGGATGCAGCCCTTGCCCCTTCTGGCTCGACGTAGACGACGACGGGGACCGGGGCATTGAGAAAGACCTGGACGATGTCACGCATCGAGGTGTCGAGGCCTCCTGGGGTGTCCAGGGTCACCACGAGCACGGAACTCGTCTCCGCGGCGCGGTCGACCGCGGCCGAGAGGTGGTCGGCCACCACCGGGGTGATGGCGCCGTCGACCTCGGTGATCAGCACTCCAGACGTGTTCTGGGCGATAGCCGGCGCGATGAATGCCGCAAGAAGGGCTGCACCGGCGATCAGGCCGCCGGTGGCGCGCCCTCGCCTTCTCATGAGTGGATTATCGCACTCGCCGGACACTCCGGGCATTCGACCCTAACGACTGGTCGCGGGATTCAGGAGCCGGATCGCATTCCGGCCAGGGTGAGGGTGACGAGCCGGGAGACGGCTTCTTTGGACCGTGCGTGTCCGGCTGCCTCGAGGGCGTGGATGCAGTAGCCCGCCAGCTCCTCCGGTGCGATGTCGTCACGGACGGCTCCGGATGCCGCCGCTTCCTCTATCAAGTCCCGGATCATGGTGTGAAGTTCAGCATGAGCCCGGGTGACCTGTTCGTCGTTATGGAGCAGAGCACTCAGCTCGGGGCCGTGCGGTTGCGCGTCCTGATGTCTGGTGCGCTCTCGTTGGATCAGGGCGTAGGCAGTGAGCACCGCCTCCAGCCGTTCCGCCGGGGTTGAGGCCCGGTCGCGGACCTCGGTCAGATATGAGAGATGCTCGGTGATCTGACGTTGATGCCAGGTGGCGAGGATGGTTTCGACGTCGGGGAAATACTTGTACAGGGTGGCGCGGCCGATCCCGGTCTTCTCTGCGATCTCAGACATGGTCACCGCCCGCAGCCCGTGCTGGGCAACGAGCGCCGAGGTGGTGTCCAGGATCGCCTCCCGCACCTCCCGGCGGTGCGCCTCGATCGTCTGGCTCCACAACTTCGGCATGGTCGAAGTATACGTCCTGATCGATATCGAGACAGTGCGTTTTGAAAAAGACACACTGTCTAGTAAACTCCCTCCTTCCCCTGATGAATGTGGGGATGACAAGCGATAAGCAGGAGACGCAGATGGCTGATCCGTCAGATGCTCCGTGGCCCCATGAAGATGCTGCGCTGTCCGAGAGCGAGAAGGGCAGGGGTCTGGCTCGCTGGCAGAAGGTGGTGGGGATCATCGGCTTGGTGGTGCTCCTGCTGGTCGTCATCGGGCTGTTCATCGGTGGTGGACACACACCACCCGTACAGCACGGTCTGTGATGAGCGCCACGCGGGACATCATTCGCACTGTTCGAGTAGCGCCTCTGTTCACGCTCGCCCTGCTGCTCACTCTCGTCGCCGCTGGGTTCAACGGTCTGATGGTCTTCCTCATGTTGTTGGAGGTCGACCTGCCGGGAGCCTTTGGCCAGATGACCCACTTCCAGCAGCCCGGCCACCGGGTCCACGATCTCACCTTCGCTTTCCTCTTCTTGCCCACCGTGGTGGGCACACTTGCCCAGTTCCGGCGACCTCAGATGAACATCGCCGGTCAGTTGATGACTGTCGTCCCCACGGTCGGGCTGCTCCTGACTTTCCTGTTGACCTGGATCCTCGTGAACAACACCAGGGTTATGCAGCCCCCGTGGGTGATCGTCGGTGCAGCGGCCCTCGTCACAGTGGGCGTACATCCAGCCGGTAGGTATTTCTTTCGTTCGTTCAGCGCGGCGAGGGTCAACAGGGCGATGTTGGCACTGGTCATCGTCGCTGCTGTGCCCCTGATCCTCTACGCGTCAACCAA
>JBOGEU010000180.1:0-5334 GCA_050741995.1 Acidimicrobiia bacterium
GGCTCGAGCTTGTCGAACAGCGTGCCCACGGCGCCCAGGGCGGTCCCCCCCTCGACTTGCGGGCGCTCCCATGTGGCGACCTCGGGCCCGATGCCCAACATCGTGCCCAGCTCCTTCGTCGACCAAGGGAGATAGGGGGAGAGGGCCACCCTGATCCCTGAGATCGCCTGAATCGCGGTCCACAGGATGGTTGCCGCCCGCTCCGGGTCGTCCTTGATCACATGCCAGGGCTCCTCGGAGTTGAGATAGGCGTTGACTTCGGAAGCGGCGTCCATGCCGGCCCGGAGCCCGGCGCGGAGCTCGACGGACTCGATGTGCGAGGCAGTGGCTGCCAGGGCCTTGTCCACCGCGGCGATCAATGCCTCGTCGGTGACCGTCAGCGGCCCCGGCGTGGGGACTCGCCCTGCGTAGTTGCGCCCGCTGAGCGACAGGACCCGGTTGACCAGGTTGCCCCAGGTGGCCACCAGCTCCTCGTTGACCCGCCGGATGATCTCGTCGTCGCTGAGGTCGGTGTCGTTCTGCTCGGGGAGGACCGAGGCGATGGCGTACCGGATGGCGTCGGGCTCCAGACGCTGTGCGTACCAGCTGATGGGCAGGCCGACGCCCTGGGATCTCGATGCCTTCTGGCCCTTGAAGGTGATGTATTGGTTCGCCGGGACGTCGGTTGGCAGGTTGAGCCCGCCGTAGCCCATCAGCATCGCCGGCCAGATGACGGTGTGGAACGGGATGTTGTCCTTGCCGACGAAGTAGTAGGACTCCGCCTCGGGGTCTTCCCACCATCTCCTCCAGGCGTCGGGGTCGTCGGTGGCTGCCGCCCACTCCTTGGCCGCGCTCAGGTAACCGATGACGGCGTCGAACCAGACGTAGATCCGCTTCCCGGGCCCCAGGTCGTCAACCGGGACCTCCACTCCCCACTCGATGTCCCTGGTGATGGCCCGCTCCGGCATCCCTTCATCGATCATGCCCAGCGCCCAGTTCTTCACATGGCGGCGCCATGTGGTCTTCGACTCCAGCCACTCCCGCAGCGGCTCGGCGAATTCGGGCAACTTGAAGAAGAAGTGCTCGGTATCCCGGAGCACCGGGGTGGCGCCCGTGAGACGCGATCGGGGATCGATCAGGTCGGTGGCGTCGAGGGTCCGGCCACAATTCTCGCACTGGTCGCCCCGGGCCTCGGTGTACCCGCAGTGGGGGCAGGTCCCCTCCACGTAGCGGTCGGGGAGAAACCGCTGCGCCTCCGGGTCGTAGTACTGGGTGGTGGTGCCTTTGACCAGGTACCCCTTCTCCAGAAGGCGGAGGAACACGTCCTGGGTGACGGCGGCATGGTTCTCGGTCATGGTGGTGGTGAACAGATCGAACGAGATGCCGAGCGACTCCCAATAGCCGAGGATCTCAGGGTGGTACCGCTCTACCACCTCCCTGGGGCTGATGCCCTCCTCGTCGGCCTTGACCGTGATCGGGGTGCCGTGGGCGTCGGATCCCGAGACCATCAGCACGTCGTCGCCGGCGATGCGGTGATAGCGGGCGAATATGTCCGCGGGCAGGTAGGCGCCGCCGAGGTGCCCCAGATGGAGCGACCCCGACGCATAGGGCCATGCCACCGCAACCAGTATCCGCCGGCTCATAGGCCATGGAGGGTAAACGGCACGGCGAAGCTGAGGTTCTGCGTTTCATATTTGAAACAAACCGTCTCAGACTCGCATTCTCGTGACTGGTGACTGTCGAACTCGAGACAGTTTGTTTCATATACGTGCCGTAGAAGCTGAGGTTCGTCCACGGATTCATGAGGGCGGCACGCTGACGCCGCCCAAATCTTGGGCTAACAAGAAAGGCTTCGGGTGCCGATAACCTGAATCGATGACCAAGCGCCACCTTTCGTTGCTGGCCGTGCTCGCCCTCGCAGTCGCCTGCGGTGGGAGCACCGGAAGCACAGTTACGCCCGCCACCGACGCCGCCGACCCCACAACCACGCAGCCCGCCCCGGAGGCCGTCCTCCTTTCCTACACCTTGACCCCCGGTGACGAGTACCGATACGAGGTGGGCCTCGATCAGCACATCGAGCTCAAAACCGCGGGCGACGCCTCACTGATGGGCGACGAGGAGCTGCCGGGCGAGGCGTCGGTCGACGTGACGGGGACGGCAACGTTCACCCACGTCGTGTCCGATGGCACCGAGCCCGGGACCTACGACATTCACATCACCGGGGAGTTCGACGACGTTGCCCTGACCGGAGTCATCGACGGCGAGCCCGTCGACAGCGGCCAGGTCCCGGACTTCGCCGCCCTCGAGCCGATCGACGTGACCGTCACCGTCGACGAGCAGGGCAACCCGATCACGGACGACAGTGGTGCCGACCCGTTCGCCGGGATGTTCGGGGGCCTGGAAGCCATGGGCGGCGGGGCTCCGGCTCCGGGCCTCGACCAGGGTCAGTTCGTAGGCCCCTCGTTCCCCGACTCCGAGGTCGCCGTCGGCGATACCTGGTCCGATCAGATAGAGACCCCGGGTCTGAGCGAGGACCCGATAGTCACCAGCATCACCAGCACCGTCACCGGTGTCGACGAGGTCGACGGGGCGGAGGTCTTCGTCATCGAGACCAACTCCACCACATCCCTCATCGAGCTCGACCTTGGCGAGCTCCTCGCCGGTATGTTCGGCGGCTTCCTCCCCGAGGGTGCGACCGACGAGGAGAAGGCCCAGCTCGAAGAGACCTTGGCCGAGCTTCGTTTCCTGATGACGATCGACGGCTCGAATGCCGACAGCACGACATTGTTCGACGCCGAAGCCGGGCTGGCCCGGCAGTCGTCGACGACGGCCGGCACCAATATCACGATGGACGTGAACATCCCCGACGAGGTGACCGGGGAAATGGTCGGGCTCGGCCTGACCATGACCCTGGACCAGGAAACCACCTACAGGCTCCTCTCCGGGCCCTCGGCCTGAGCGCGGGCCGGCGGCAGCTCCTCACTTCTTCCGGCGGAGGCCGGACACGGCAGATCGCCAGAGATACGCGGTGAAGCTGGGAATCGTCGACGGCTGAGTGGGCCCGGCCGGCTCGGGTATCGGCTGCCCTTCTGCCTGGCCATGGTTCGCCTCCCGCATCTCGGTGAGACGTTCCCGGAGGAACATCGCCTCGGTTTCCGCCCGCGCCGCCCTCTCCCGCGCTTCCGCCAACTGCTGGCCCGCCTCATGGAGGTTCCCCAACTGGAGGAGCATCTTGTCCCAGGCGTCGATGGGCACGATCATCGTGCCCGGCGGGGGGTCGACCTCCGGCGGGGTGGCCGGCGCGGGCGCCTCATCGCCGGTTTCGGATGCCGGGGCCGATGGTCCACCGGGCTCCCGGCCCAGTCGGCGGGCGCGGGCACGCACTTCCTCTAGGGGCACCATCCGCCGTCCGCCGGGCGCGCTGTCGTCGAGGACGCTCGGCACGTGGCCCTTCAACGCCCACTTGCGAAGGGTGGCCACCGGGATCCCGGTGGCCGCACTCGCTTGGCGCAGTGTGAGCCAGCCCTCCGGCGCCCGGGTGGCGGAGGGCGCCGGGCGTCGTGCGCCGGGCTCGGCCGATTCCCCGGCGCTGCGCAGCGCCTCCGTCTCCCACAGGAATGCGGCGTCGCGATCGGCCATCCCGGCATCATAAGAACCTGTGGCCGGCAGGATCATGGCCGGTCGCCCATCTTCCTAGGATGGGCGCGGTGACGAGGCCGCACCCAGTTCCATGAAATCACATGCTGCGCCGGCGTCACCCTCCGAGCAGGAGGTTCGCTCGTTGGTCGAGCGTGTCCTCGACGGGGTGATCGGGGTCGGCCGGCCGCCGGGTGAGGCAGAGACTCGGCAAGCCATGCCGCCCCAGGCCACCGATGCCGGGTCGAAGACGAGGATCGCGGTGGGAGCCGACCACGGGGGCTACCCCTTGAAGGAGAAGCTGGCCTTCAAGCTCAAGGAAGCCGGTTACGACGTGGTCGACTGCGGGACCGACTCTCACGAGGCGGTGGACTACCCCGACTTTGCCCATGCAGTGGCACGGGAGGTCTCATCGGGATCCTGTCGCTACGGGGTCGTCGTCGACGGTGCCGGTATCGGCTCGGCCATGGTGGCCAACAAGGTGCCGGGGGTGCGCGCCGCCCTCTGCTACGACCTCTCCTCGGCCCGAAACAGCCGTGAGCACAACCATGCCAACGTGCTCACCCTCGGCGCCGGCCTGATCGGAGACGCCCTTGCCTGGCAGATAGTCGAGGAGTGGCTCTCGGTCGAGTGGGGAGGCGGCCGGCACGCACGTAGGGTTGCCAAGATCGATGCCATCGAACGGCAATACTCCGGTGCAGGGATGAGACGGGACCAGTCATGAATCGGGAGGCACTGGTCGAGGTGGTCACCCGTGAGGTACTGGCCGCCCTCACCGCCCGCTACGACGTGTGTGACACCGGGGAGAAGGTTCGCCAGGTCGTCGCCAACGGCGCCGACCGGGTGGCCTTTCACGGTGAGGCGGCGGAGGTACCGCTCGACATGGCTCGCTACATCGATCACACCCTGCTCAAGCCGGAGGCCACGGCCTCGGACATAGACCAGCTGTGCCGTGAGGCGGAGCAGTACCACTTCGCCTCTGTGGTCATCAACCCGACCTGGGTGAAGCGGGCGGCGGAGAACCTTCGCGGGAGTTCGGTCCGCGTGTGCACCGTGATCGGGTTCCCTCTGGGGGCCACGACCCCTGAGGTGAAGGCGACCGAAGCCCGCCGGGCGCTGCGGGACGGTGCCCGCGAGGTAGATATGGTGCTCAACATCGGCGCCCTGAAGTCCGGCGACCACGACCTGGTGCTGAAGGACATCGAAAAGGTGGTCGACGCCGCCCACGAGGTGGGCGCAATTTGCAAGGTGATCCTGGAGACGGCGCTGCTCACCGACGAGGAGAAGGTGATCGCCTCGGCCCTCGCCAAGCAGGCCAAGGCCGATTTCGTGAAGACCTCGACCGGTTTCGGTCCTGGGGGGGCGACGGTCTACGACGTCGCGCTGATGCGGGAGACGGTGGGGCCGGAGATGGGAGTGAAGGCGGCGGGCGGGGTCCGCACGACGGGCGATGCGGAGGACATGATCGCGGCCGGTGCGACCAGGATCGGCGCCTCGGCCGGGATCGAGATCGTCGGCGGGAAGGATGGAGGCAGAGTTGACGAGAGGTATTGAGCTGAGGTCGTTTGCGTTCCTGGACAGCCTCCAGCCGCAGTACGCCGCATTCCTCGGGACCGTGGCCCAAGGGTTCCTTCCCCTGGCCGGTGACGCATCGTTATGGGTCGAGGTCGCCCCCGGCATCGAGATCAACCGGCTCTCCGACGTCGCCCTGAAGGCGAC